>CAZRPQ010000124.1:0-6574 GCA_964601725.1 uncultured Salinivenus sp.
CTGGAGTGGTCGCCGGACCCGCGGACGGCCTTCGACCGCACGCTCCACCTCAACAACAAGTACTTCCTCGACGGCCGCGATCCGAATTCGTTCGCGAACGTGGCCTGGGTCTTTGGCCTCCACGATCGAGGCTGGAAGGAGCGGCCCGTGTACGGCAAGGTCCGCTACATGAGCCAGGGGGGACTGGATCGGAAGGCTGATCCCGATGCCTACGTCGAGAAAGTAGACCGCCTCGCTGCCGAGGCCCAATCCGCTTAGCCTATCATCTGAAATTCACCACAGCCGTATGACGGACGAGACAAAGCAAACACTCTTTCCCTGGACCTTTGCAGGGGCCACTCTCTTCTATGGCTGGGCCATCGTGTCCCTGTGGCTAGGCCCAACCTGGAGCGTATCCGGGAGCTGGTACCTCCTCGTCGGTGTGATACCGGCCTTCTTGGGGGTCCTGTGCACTGTCGTAACCCTCGTCTTGCACGTGGACATCCAAGAAAGCAATTCCACAAACCGAGAAGACTTCTGGAATTGAGGACCTGGGCGGCACGCCGTCTCGCGTCCGGGGTCTCAGTGGCCTCCGGCCGGCGGGGCTCAGGGATGCTGGTCCCCGCCGTTCGAGCGTTGCTCCGAAGTCCTGGGCACTCTTTTCAGGAGTCAGGCGGTAGCCTGTCTCGACCCGGACTGAATCCAGGCCGGATTGAGGCCGCCAATGATGGATCCATAGATGAGGTGTAGTACCAGTGTGGCCACGATGTACTTGATGGGGGAGCCGAGGTAGAGCGGACTGTCGGGAGACAGCTCATGGCCGGCTCCACCGAAGCCAAAGACGCCCCATCCAATGATCGGGGAGTAGGCGATCATCATAAAGAGCCACAGGGCAGTGGCCAAATACACGCCGCGCCGGACGTTTGCGTCTGCGCCGTACAGGGCTACCAGCAAAATCGACCAGGTTGCTCCATAGCCAAAGTGAACGAGGAGCGGAAGTGGGCCCGCATTCAGGCCGAGCTGTTCCAGGAAAGCGGCGGACGGCGGGATGTTGAAAGGAGCGATTCCCGCGCCGTGGATCCCGAACATCATGAGCAGGAACATGATGAGGCTTCCAAGGGCGCCGACGACTGCTGACTTGAGCCACTTCATTGCTAAGTGTGTTGGGTCTGTGAAGGAATACGCAGGGTACGGGCGAGCAGGAACGTTCCGCTTCGCCACACCCCTTTGATTCACAGAACCGCGACACGTTACGTACCGGCTGCCCGTCTCGCTGCGGACCCACGTTCACTCTACGGACAGGCCGATGGCAGATGGGGAAAGGTGGAGCACGTAGCCGCAATATTTACATACGATGTTGATCATCGGCTCATCGGCGGTGTCCTCGTGCGCGGTGGGCAGAAGGATAATCTCTTCCTGAACCACCATGTTGGAGGCCCCACAGACGGGACATTGTGGCGGCTGCGCACGGGACCGGAGATGATCGGCGACCGCACGTTGCTGGTCGGGGGTCAGGGGCATGAGGAAGCGGGCGGGTACAAAGGAAAGAAAATTTTGGAGTGGTGACAGGCTTTCAGGGGGAAACGCCTCGACGACGAGAAACACCCCATTTCGTGGTTCTCTGTCCGTGGTCCTGCCAATTGGGCAGGCCATGGGGCCTGGCATCCTTTTCGCAGCACGTATGAATGCACGCGTCGGATGGTTGGCGCGCCGACTGAGATGTTTGAACATTTTCGCCCCATCGGCTCGCACAGTCTTTTTTTGGTATGGTAGCCCAACAGCACTATCAGCGTCTGAAGCACCTTTATGCGGCCGCCCCGGCGGAGAATGCGACCGGTCCCGTCGACATCTCGTACGGGTACGCCGGGATTGTCGGAATTATCGAGGGCAGCCCTGGCGACAGTGTGACGAACCGGGTGCCCCATCAGCGCCTGCTCAGTGACGCTTCGTCCCTGGCGGCGGGCTCCGTCGAGAAGGAGGGACTGCTCACCATGGTCCGCTTCAATCTCAGCGTGAACCAACCCGACTACCGGGGTTCCGTTCAGGCGACCGCGGAGGTGGTGCTTGCCGAACCGCCTCGGTATCACGTTCGGGCTACGCTCTTGGATGAGGAGGGAGAGGAACTGGCCGAGGCCCTTGCATTCTTCGAGCCGAGCGGAGAGGACCTCCCGCCCGATCCGGCGCCCGACGCCAACGAAGACGACACCGCCGCGCCCCCCCCGGCCCCCTTCATGCCCATTCACGTGACCCGGTATGGCACCCTGTGTCTGAACTAGAGGGCGAGTGTTTGGGCCCTCCCTCGGAATCCCCTCTCGTCGGCGAGCACTCACGTCGACCCTTGATAGCGGTCGACGAGGGCAGAGCGATCCTGGCCCCGCGCCAGGGCCTCGGCCCCCTCCCCGTCGAGATCGGTGAGGCGATTGATGGGGCGGGCCGCCAGGCGCTCGGCCGCGGCGGCGGAGCGCCCGTCCTGCTCGTGTTGCAATGACCACTGGGCATGGCGCGCCGTGTAGGCGAGCTCCAGGCCGTGACCAAGCGTTCGCGCAAAGCCACGCGCCCCGGCCTGAAGGGCCTCCGAGCCGTCCGCCGGGGTGGCCCGGAGCCACTCGGCGGCACTCTGGAACGCATCAAGGGCAGTCCGCACTGCTTGTTGGAGCTGCGGCGTGTCGACGGCCGTAAGGCACCGCTCAAACTCGTCCCCGATCGGCGTCAGTCCGCCGACCTCTTTCACCGCCCGAAGGAGATCCAGCGCAAGGACGTTGGTCGTGCCTTCCCAAATCGGGAGCACCTGCGCGTCTCGGAGGAGGGCGGGAAGGCCGGTGTCCTCCACGTATCCCGCCCCGCCGAAGGCTTCGATCACCTCGCTCGTGCCGGACACGACCTGCTTGGCTGTCGTGAGCTTGGCAATCGGCGTAAGAAGACGGAGGAGAGCCCGGTCCGTCTCGTCGGCGTGGTCCGTTTCCTGGCGGCCCAGGAGCTCCGCCCCCCGAAACGAGAGGTGCACCATGCCTTCTAGCTGAGCCTGCAGGTCGGCGAGCGTCTCTTGATGGAGGCGATGATTAATAATCGCGTCCCCGAAGGCTTCCCGCTTCCGGGCGTAGTCGCGCGCGAGGGCCAGCCCGCGCCGGAGGTACGCCGTCGCCGTGACGGCATTCCAGGTGCGGGTGACGGTGAGCATGGGAGCGATGTGGCGGGTGCCGTGCCGAAGCTCGTCCGTGACCGGATGGGCGACGGCCCCATCGAGGGTCAGCTCAGCGGTTGGAAGCTTGCGGGTGCCCAGCTTGTCCTTGAGTCGGTTCACGTAAATCCCGTCCGCCAGGGCGTCCTCGTCGCGGATGGGGACGTAGAAGAGCGCCAGGCCCTCGCTCCCGGCCGGGTTGTCCTCGGGGCGAGCCAGCGCCAGCGACATGTTGGCCGTGATGGCACTGGTGAACCACTTTCGGCCGTAGAGGCGCCAGGTCCCGTCCTCGTCACGCCGCGCCGTGGTGCGGGTGCTGCTCACGTCGGATCCCCCCGTTACCTCCGTCATCCACTGGCCCGAGGTCCAGAATGCGTCGGGGTCGCGGGCCGTGAGGTGGGGGACGGCCTCCTCCACGAGGGCCTCATTCTCGTGGTCGAGCAGGGTCCGGGCGGCCCCGTCGGTCATCGCCAGGGGGCACCCGTACATGTCCGTGGAGGGGATAAAGAGGTAGGCAAGCGCCATTTGGTGGACGCGGCTGTGGGGGCCGTGCGTCTGCTCGTACGCCGTCGCCACCACGCCCCCCTCGGCCGCAATTTCCTCGGCCCGGCGCCACACCTTGGTCAGTTCAATCTGGTCGACCCGATCGCCCCACGGTCCCCAGCGAGTGAGCGTGGGCTCGTTCGGAAGGTCGTCCTGCTGGAGCGCGTACAGTTCGCCCCCGGCCCGCTCGCCCATGGCGCGCAGGCCCGGCTCCACGGCGGCGTGCACCTCCGCGGGGAGCGTTCGGCGGAGATAGCTCTGGAGCACCCGATCTGTGTCGTATTGGTTTCCCAATTCGGGGGACGATTGCACCGCGTCCGGTTTCATGGCTCGGGATGGGGGTGGGAGAGAGGAC
This sequence comes from uncultured Salinivenus sp., assembly GCA_964601725.1. Classification (GTDB taxonomy): domain Bacteria; phylum Bacteroidota; class Rhodothermia; order Rhodothermales; family Salinibacteraceae; genus Salinibacter. Next base: position 4,056 of record CAZRPQ010000124.1, read on the forward strand.
AGTGATGGCAATAGTGACCCGAAGTTGTGACCTTTTGCGATGGTACTCCATTCGGCCCGACGCGGAGACGCGGAGAAAGGGCGACGCGATAAAGCAAAGATCTCCCCGTGTCTCCCGCCGTTCCACGTTCCTTTGATAAAGCACAACCTGTCGACAGGACACAACCCGGCTCTGTAAGTACGAACGCGGTGGGGCGCCCGTTCGGAACCTCTGAAATGGTGGACCGTGGCGGGAGTCGGTGCAGAGCCAGGGCTCGCTTGTCTTCGTTCCACGCTTCTCCAACTCGTCGACGTATGGTCCCCGTTCGGTCCGTCTGGCGACGCCTGCTCGGTGGCATTGCGCTCCTGCTCGTCCTCCTGGTCGGCGTCGTCGGCCTCCGCACGGGGTGGGTCGAGACGCGTCAGGTGGAGACGGAGCCCACCCGTCTGCGCGTGCCCGCCGATGCGCCGCAGCATCTTGCACAGGCCCTTCGAGTCCAGACAATTACGAGTCGGGACCCCACTCGGCTCGACTCCGCCGCGTTTCAAACGCTCTACGGGGACTTCGAGAGGGTCTTCCCCCGGGTGCACGCGACGCTCGACACGGCGCACGTGAACGGGCTGAGCCGGCTATACACGTGGAAGGGGCGCGATCCGTCTCTCCCCCCAATTGTCCTGATGGCCCACGTCGACGTGGTGCCGATCGAGGACACGTCGCAGTGGCGCCGTCCGCCGTTCGGAGGACGGATTGCCGACGGGCACATCTGGGGGCGCGGTGCCCTCGACGACAAGGCGAGCGCTGTCGGCATCCTGGAGGCCATCGAGACGCTTCTGAAGCGCGACGTGACGCCCCGACGCACCGTGCACGTCGCGCTGGGGCACGACGAGGAGGTCGGCGGGACCCGGGGCGCGAAGGCCATGGCCAAGCGGATCACGGCGGACGGCGTGTCTCCGGCTCTCGTCGTGGACGAGGGCGGGGCCATTACGCGAGAGGCCCTTCCGGGCCTCAACAAGCCTCTCGCCGTCGTGGGAGTGGCGGGGAAGGGGTACCTCAGTCTCGAACTGACGGCCGAAGGGCCCGGCGGCCATTCGTCCGTCCCGCCCAACAGGACCAGCATCGAGGTCCTGAACGAGGGACTGTCCCGGCTGCGCGCGCATCCGCTGCCGTCCCGCCTCTCGGGCGTGGCGGGGACCATGTTCGACTACCTCGCGCCGGAGATGGATCTTTCCATGAAGGCGATCCTGGCCAATCGATGGCTCACAGCGCCGGTCCTCCGGTGGGTCCTGAGCCGCCGTCCCGCCACCCGGGCCGCGATCCGCACCACCACAGTGCCGACCCGGCTCGACGCGGGTGTCAAGGACAACGTGATTCCCACGACCGCCCGCGCCGTGGTGAACCTTCGGATTCTTCCGAGCCAGTCGGTCGAAGCGGTGATCGATCACGTTCGGTCGACCCTGCAGGGGCTTCCCCTCCAGATGGAGCGCCTGCAGGCCAATTCGCCCCCGCCGGTGTCCGACGTCGAACACCCGGCGTTTCGGATGCTCCAGCGGACGATTGGGCAGGTGACGGCCGATTCGGTCGTCGTGGCGCCGTACCTCGTGCCCGGCCGCACGGACAGTGACTACTACGCCGACGACAGCGACGCGGTCTACCGGTTCGTGCCGTACCAGCTGACCCCCGAGGACCGGAGCCGCATTCACGGGCCGAACGAACGCATTGCCATCGAGGACTACCGAACCGTCGTCCGGTTCTACATGCAACTGATCCGCAACACCGGTCGTCTCCCCACCGACGCCGCAACGACACAGAGCGGTTCCGAATAGCACAGACGGTCCGGTCTGTACAACGCCCAAACGCCCACACGCAACACACTCATGCCATATCCCTTTTCGTTTCGATTGCCCGGTTTGATAAGCCTGCTGATTGTCGTCTTGGGCGTCACCCCGGCGCAGGCACAGCCCGCGACCGAGGTCCCCGCCGCCGAGGAAACCATCCGCCAGGCCGTCACCGACACGATCGAAGCAGACCGGTATTCCGGCGCGTTCTGGGGCATCGAGGTCACCAACCTGCGCACGGGTCGCTCCCTCTTCCGCCACAACACAAGCCACCTCTTTACCCCCGCCTCCAACACGAAGCTCCTCACCGCCGCCGCGGCGCTGCGACGGCTGGGCCCGGACCACCGCTACGAAACCGGCCTCTACGTGGACGGCGCGGTTCGCAACGAGGTGCTCCACGGAAACCTGATCGTGCGGGGCAGCGGGGACCCCACCATCGGCGGCTACCGGCAGCGCAAAAATCCCACGGCGGTCTTTCGGGACTGGGCAGACTCCCTGAAGGCCGCAGGGATTTCCCGGATCGAGGGGGCCATCGTTGGCGACGACGACCCCTTCAGCGACGTCCCCCTGGGGGAGGGGTGGAGCTGGAACGACGTGCCCTACGCCTACGCCGCGGAAATCAACGGGCTCGTATTTAACACCAACGCGATCGATATGGAGGTGAGAGGCGGACGCCGATCCGGGGCCCCGGGCCGTATCACCTGG
>CAZRPQ010000125.1:0-6571 GCA_964601725.1 uncultured Salinivenus sp.
ACCCATCCTCACGTGTATCAAAACTGTGAATTTTCCACTCACTGTGGTCGCCCTGCATCCTCCGAAGGAGCCTCCGTTCTGCCGCGCCCGCGATTTCCGACCCGGTGGCGACCAGCGTCTTCTGAACCGTCGAATCCGGCCCGAGCGGCTTGAGAGGACGACCCGCTCGTTCTACGGCTCAACTCAATGTGCCCTCAAAGCGCGCAAACGGCGATTGGCCTCGAGCCTCAGTTTTTGTTTGCAAGCATTCAAAAGATTTACAGGGCTTAAGAAACGAACCGGTCTCGAAGACGCACGAGTTGAAGGATGCCACCTGCGAAGCCAAGCACACAGCCCCCAAGGAGAAACCAGGGGACGGTTTGCAACCAGTGGTCCAGCAGCGCTCCAAGCAGGGGCGGGAATGAAACGGTCCCGGCCAGGCGCCAGCCGAGGTCAAGGTACGGAGCGACGTCTCGGAGGGCCTTCCTCAAAGCCGTCCCTCCTCCAGAGGAGGGGTCCTCGGACGGCGGGGTGTCCTCGTCGTCCCCTGCATGATCTACGCGCTCCATGGTCGGCCCTCATCGTGGCTGCGCCGTGTTGTGCCAGACCGTTCTGCCCCAGCTCCGAGTCGGGACGTCCCGGGCAGCGGCCTATGCCTCAGCGACTTCCTCAGCCGATTCCGCGTCGCCCGCCTCCCGCCCTTCCGAACGCGCTTTTCCGTTCTGCCGCCCCTCTTCGCCGGAGGCGTTCCCACTCTCGGAGATCGGCGTGTCCATCTCGCACTCTCCCGTGAACTGGGCGCCTTCTTCGACGACCAGGCGATCCGTTTCGATCGTTCCGTCGACCCGCGCGGTGCTCTTAAGCACGAGGCGCTCCTCGACGTGAATCTCCCCCTGTACCTGTCCTGCAATTTCGGCGCTGGTGGTGATAATCTCGCCTTCCACCGACCCCTCCTCAGCAATCATCGTCTTGCCCTCTACCTCAAGCGTGCCGATGATTCGCCCATTGGCGCGGACATCACTTTCGGCCCGCACCGTTCCTTCGAAGACGGTGCCTTCGCCAACGAGATTGACCTGATCCTGAACAGTGCTTGTCTGATTTGCCATGGAGGATGACGTATCGTCCGTTTGAGTATTATTATCGAAGAGGCCCATAAAACAAAAAGGTGCGAGTGCGAAGTCAAAGGCACGAGGCGATCCGGCAGCTGCCCTGAATGACACTGCTTGAAGAGCTGCCTCGAAGGGCGCCCGTATCCCCTACCATCCCGCGATGTAGGATCGAGGATCTTGCGCGAGGCCATTTCGCCAGAGCTCAAAGTGAAGGTGTGGACCGGTCGTGACTGCCCCTGTATTTCCACTAACAGCGATCGGCTCCTGCGCCCTCACCCGGTCGCCCGAGTGCTTGAGCAAGCGCTTGTTGTGCTTGCAAACCGTAAGGTATCCATCGTCATGCTGAACCGCAATGGTGTATCCTCCGTCCTGAGTCCAGTCGGCCCACACGACGTACCCGTCGCCAACGGCCCGGATGAACTCTCCTTCCGATACCGCCACGTCGATGCCGTAGTGGCCCGTTTGGGCGTCGAAATCCCGGGTCGGGAAGCCGCTTGCCACGGGTGGAGACACGGGGACGGGAAGCCCTGACAACGCGGCTGGCTCGCCCACCGAGGCCCGCCGGGACGGCGAAAAGGCCGATGGAGCGAGGGCCGGCTGTTCGTGGGCGTTTTCATCGGGGCTGCCCCCGTCCCGTTCCGACTCCCGACTCCGCCGTGCCCCATCGGCTGTCGCCGGCGGACGGTCCGGAGGGGCCGGTCCCGACGAGACCACTGAATCCACCCGACCGGTAATGAGCCGTCGAAGACGCCTCACGTAGTGGCGTTGGGCGGCGAGAGAGTCCTGAAGCGACTGGACCCGCATGGTATTGAGCCGAGCACTCTTCTCGAGTTTCTCGGTCCCATATCCTGGAATTTGTGTTCGGAGGGGCGTAAATGCGAACAGAACGCCGACGAGAAGGCTCGCCGCCAGCAGACTCCCACCCCACGCGAGCATCATGCGGAATGGATGGAGCTGATACCGCCGCGTTTGCCCCACTTCTTCCGCGTCCATAACCACGATGGTATGTTCGGTGCCCACATTTCGGACGAGGTCAGCAAAGAACGACCACATGAAACGTCTTCTCGATAGATGCACAGGAAAAAGCGCGGTGCTGGCCCCGTCCCGGCCGGCCCCGTCCCGCGTCCAGGTTGCCTCTCGGTCGCGGGACCGAAGAGGAGTTCATCTTTGACCGGGGGGAAAACGGACTGACAGATTCTCGGTTTCTGTGTCTTTGCTCTACGGCGGCGTCCCGGCCCGTGGGCAGTTCCTCTCGGAACTCGTGCGATCTTCCGATAGAATAGGAACTCGATGATTCACAGAGCATGTTTTCTCGCATAGAGCTTGTCGACCTCACATTCTCCGTCGACCGCTATCGCTAACTTTTCACTAACGTTCAGCACTCGCCATGCCCCGACACGAATCTGCCAAGAAGCGGATGCGGCAGAACGAAAAGCGCCGCAAGCACAATCAGTCGCGGAAGAGCCGCGTCCGCACCAAGATTAAGAAGCTCCGCTCCCTGGACGACAAGGAAGAGGCCCAAGAACTGCTAAACGACGTGAAGGGAGACCTGGACCGCCTCGCCGCCAAGGACATTATTCACAAAAACAAGGCCGCGAACAGAAAGAGCACGCTCGAGAAGTACGTGGACGCTCTTGAGTAACTCTCTACCTCGTGAGAGTGCATTCGGAGCGTCCCCACAGAGACGTTTTCCGTTCCCCTCCGTTGGCCGTTGTCTCGCCCAAACACAACCAACTCATGCCGAAATCAGAACCTCGCACGACCGCGCAATTCCTCTCTTCGCTTTGGCTGCCTCTCGTTCTTATCGTGGGCGGTCTGTTCCTGGCCGGCTGCGGGGCCACTGCTCCCGTCGTGCAGTCGGTGAGTGGTCCCGATACTCTTGAGGCCGAAGAGACCGGGACCTTTGAGGCTTCGATCAACACGGAAGAGGCCGACGAGCCTCTGACCTACACCTGGGAGTTTGGCGACGGGTCAACTGGGGCCGGACTCCTTACGAACCATAATTACAGCTCGACGGGCAGATACGCCATCCGATTTCGGGCAAGCAACGAAGGCGGCTCCGACGCGGATACCATCTCCGTTCGGGTTGTCCCGCAGCCCCAGCCCGCGTCGATCACGTCCGTCAATGCAACCCCGAACCCGGTCGACGAGGGGGAGCCGGTGCGCTTCCGCAGCAACGTGCAGGGCGACAGCCCGATCTCCCGAGAATGGAGCTTTGGCGACGGATCGACTGCGATGAGCCAGTCCCCGACCCACACCTACGAGGAGCCGGGGGAGTACACCGCGCGCCTCCAGGCTTCCAACGACGTGGGGCAGGATTCCCGCACGGTGGCCGTGCGCGTAGACCGCACGCTCCCCGAGGTGTGCACCACGATTGGTGACATGAGTGCAGCCTTTTTCGAACGCAACTCCAGTACGCTGACCGACGAGGCCCAGGAAAATCTTCAGGAAAACGCCGACGTTCTTTCCCAGTGCCCCAATCTGAGCGTCCGGATTGAAGGCTTCGCTGCGCCGGGCGAGCGCAACGAACAGTCGCTCTCGAAGGACCGCGCCGAGGCGGTCGCGGACTTCTACCAAGACAACGGCGTGCCTGGCCCCCGCGTCGCCACCACCGGCCAGGGCCAAGTCGAAGGCGTGACGTCGAAGAAGGGCGGAACGCGTCAGTACCGTCGGGCCGACTCGATTCCGGAGCGCGAGGACGACGGCATGTAGGGTGCCCGGCGTCTGGAGTGCCCGGCGCCCATTCCGCACTGTCCCTCGGGCGGATCCCCAGACTGGGGGTCCGCCCGTTTTTGTTGAGGCGTCCCGGGTATGTGTTTAGCGATGTCCATCACACTGCGTCTGACGCGGTCAGAGGCGGCGGCTTGGACCGCGAGGTTTCGCAAGGTTTGTCCTTCCGAGTCGTGCGCGACCTCGGAAGCGCCGTTGGCGTCCAACGGCGCTTCGCAGACACATTGAAGAGAATCGCTAAACAGGTGCCGTCCCGGCGGGACGCCTTTACGTGTCCCTGTTCAAGGCAACGTCGGGGAGAGAGCTTCTCGTTCGCACCCAGATTCGTCCGGGTCAGGCCACGCTTTCGGGAGCAGGAGCGCCCTCCCGGTCCTTCCGCTCGTCCTCTTCGTCGGCTCGCTCCCGGGGAACCACGAGGGCGAGCCAGGCGAGTCCACACGCCACCTGGAGGGCCCCAAACGCCTGCACGGCCCCGGACAGATCGAGCCATCCGGCCTCCAGCAGGGCACTTCCCACGAGAATCGAGAGCGACTCGGCGCTCATCACCAGGAGCCAGTTCGTCGAGATTACGCGTCCCCGGTACCGATCCTCGGTTCGCTTCTGCAGAGTGATCGTGCTCAGCACCCAGTTGCCCCCACTGGCGGCGTGCCCCACGACCACGAGCGCGCAGAGGAGTGCAATCGTCATGGGATCGGTCCCCCACGGCATGAATCCCACGCCCAGGTAACAGAGCCCGCAGAAGGCGATTGCGCTCCCCATGACGACGGGCCATTGGCGCCGCTCGGTGAAGAGGGCGCGCACGACGACCGGGCCAATGCCTGTGCCGATGCCACGGGCCATGTAGAGCACCCCGATGCCGGCGGCCAGCGCTGTCGGCGCCACCCGGTCTCCGAGCAGGGCGAGCATGTAGACCAGCGCCCCGCCCCCGAGCGCCCACGCGGCCTTCGCAAAGGCAAACCGCCCAATGCGGGGATGGGCGCGGAGATGCTGCCAGCCGTCGACGATCTCGCGGACGGCAGAGCGAACGAGAGCGCGATCGGCCGGCTCGGTCTCCTGCGGAATGGTGGTGCCGAAGATGAAGACCGCCGAAACAAGGTACGTCCCACTGTCAATCCAGAAGACCGCCTCGGCCCCCAGCGCTTCTACGGCGAATCCGCCGAGGGCCGCCCCCACCGCCAGCATGGTCGACCATGTGGCCGACAGCAGCGCGTTGGCCGTCAGGAGCTCAGCGGGCGTCGTGATGTTGGGAAGGGCCGCGCTTTTGGCCGGGTTGAAGACCGCTCCCGCCACCACCTGGGCCGTCAGGAGCGCGTAGAGCCAGGGCACGTCCGCCGGCTGATCGATGAGGAGAAAGCCCAGCACCACGACGGCACGGAGCAGGTCCGTGCCAATCATGAGCCGCCGCCGGTCGTAGCGATCCACCAGCACTCCGGCCAGCGGGGCCGACAGGGCCCAGGGCAGCATCTTGGTGATGAACACGGCCCCCAGCGCCAGTGGGGAGCCCGTGAGCTCGGTGACGAGGACGTAGAGGGCGATGGTGTTGAACCAGTCGCCGAGCAGCGAGATGACCGTCCCCAGCCAGAGCCGCCGGAAGTTGCGATTGCCGGTGACGAGAGGCCAGTAGCCGGCCTGCTCGTCGACTTCAACGTCGTGCGCGGTACGGGGTGTAGACATAACGCGTGGTTCAATCAGGCCACGGCCCGGCGGTTCGCCAATGCGCGGAGCACATCGAAAAAATCACAAGCGGCCCGTCGGCCCCGGTCCGAGGAACGGACAAGGCCAAGACGCGCGCCCAGCTGGCCCGACAAGACTCCATTCGCCAGGCCCGGATTGAGCCGACGCGCCGCGACTGGCCCGCCGTGCGCCCCTACCACGAGGGGCTGGAGCACCTGACCGATTCCGTCGCCCAAAACCGCCCCGATCCCCCCAAGATGGACGCGCTTCCGCCGCCGAAGTGAGGCCGTCGACCGTGGGCCCCGACACTCACTGGGGGCCGGACTCCGGCCGGAGCAGGGGGAAGAGAATGACGTCGCGAATGGACTCCTGCCCGGTGAGGATCATGGTGAGCCGATCGATGCCGATGCCGAGACCGGCGGCGGGCGGCATGCCGTACTCCAGGGCGCGCAGGTAGTCCTCGTCGATGAGGTCGTCCGGATCCACGTCTTCGTCGACCTCCGCGGCCCGCTGGCGCGCCTGCGCCTCGAACCGCTCGCGCTGATCCTGCGGGTCGTTGAGCTCGCTGAAGGCATTGGCAATCTCGCGCCCGGCCACCACGAGCTCGAAGCGCTCCACGAGTCCCTCCTTCTCGCGGTGCTTCTTGGCGAGGGGACTCAGCTCAATGGGATAATCCGTGACGAAGGTCGGGTCGATGAGCTCCGGCTCCACCGTTTCGCTGAAGATCTCATCGAGCAGCTCGCCCAGGTCCATGCCGGCCTGCACCTCGTCGAGCCCCAGCTCGTGGGCGGCCACGTCGTAGACGCGCTCGGCGTCGGCCTGGTACAGATCGACCCCCGTCGCGTCCTCGATGGCCCCGAAGAAGGAGACTCGCGGCCACGCTCCGCCCAGGTCAATCTCATGCCCTTCGAATTCCACCGTCGGCGTGTCGTGCAGTGCGGTGGTGACGGTGCGGAGGAGGTCCTCCGTCATGTCCATCATCCACTGGTAGTCCTTGTACGCCACGTAGCACTCCATCATGGTAAACTCCGGATTGTGGAAGCGGCTGAGGCCCTCGTTCCGGAAGTCCTTGCCAATCT
>CAZRPQ010000126.1:0-6559 GCA_964601725.1 uncultured Salinivenus sp.
ACCCGCGTGGCATTTGGTCGAAGTGATCGGCAAAGGCATCGATCCAGTTGACGAGGACGGGCGCCAGCCGCTCATCGTAGAAGGCGGCCCGGCCCGTACCCTCGGGCGGGTCGGTGGCGAAGGGAATGTAGGGGATCGGCCGGTTCCAGTGGAGCACCGCGAGGTCCGAGTCTTTCCGGACGCGGTGAAGCCACTCCTGAATGCCGGCTTCCTGATTGGTTTCAAAGAAGCAGTCCCCCTCTTCGATACAGCTCGCGTCATCCACGTTGTGGGACACCCGGAAGGAAAGTATCCCGTAGCGGGGCTGTGAGGGCCCCGGATCCGGATCGCCCGTCTCATTCCCAACCGTCGAGTCGCAACACGCGAGCAAAGCAAGGACGCACGAAAAAATGATGCCCCGGACGAGACCGTCGGTGTGCTCGTTGATCATGATGTGTGCTCCCCAATTCTGGAGGGGGACTCCGAACGGGTACTCAGACTGATCGGTGGCACGCCTGAGGATGAGCTTCTGTGCAGACACTTGCCGCATGAAGGCGCGGGGGCAGTGTTTCGGGAGTCGTGACTCCAATTGTACGTCGCTCGCCGTGTAGTACCAGTGGTCGCATGTTCCAACGCGCTTGCTCGCAGGAGCTTACGAGAATGGGAGATCCTGAACAAGGGCAGCCGTATAGGATCGACGTGGGGAGTTCCCGGCGGTCACCCCCCGCCCACCGCCTGCACCAGGAGCCACCCGTAGAACGCCTCGGCGGCGAGGGCCGGGAGGAGGTAGGCAAAGTGGTAGCGCGAGACGCCGCCCGCCGTGTCGTACACGCCGAAGTCCCGCCCGAAGCTGAGCAGGGGCACGAGGCCGATCCCCACGAACAGCCCGAGGTTCAGGAGGGAATACCACCGGTCCCAGCGCCCGTCCTCCGGGTGGTGGACGGCGCGGACCTGGCCGAAGAGGGGCGTGCGGACGACGCGTAGAGTGTCGTTCCCCGCGACTCGGCGTCCAAAGGACGCGCTCACCGCCACCGTGCCGGCACAACCCGGACGGGTGGTAAACAGGAGGCGCCGTCCCGACGCGTCGCGCTGCTCCAGGCAGCCGGACCGATCCGGCCAGCCCACGGCCACGTCGACCCCGGTCGGCCCCAGCCAGCGGGTGTCGACAGTGCTGCGGTACGCGAGCCCGACCTCGGCCCTGCCGGGCAGCACCGCGTCCACCATCAGCAACAGACTCATCAGCACCGTGGGCACGGCAAGCGCCTGAACGCCGCGGATCGTCCACCGGGCGAACGCGCGCCGCCCGACGGCCCCGTCGTACCGCCGGCCTCGATGCCGCGGGTCGCGCGTGGTCATGAGTCCGTGTGCTCTGGGGCGGAAGACGAAGGCTCCCGATCGAGGTGCACCACCGCGGCCTCCGAGGCCCGGCCGTCCTCAACGGTGAGACGGAGGCACGTTTTCTCCTGATGCAACCCCTGCTTGCCGGCGGCGCCAGGATTTACGAACAGCATGTCGTCGAGGGCCTCCACGCGCTCGACCTGGAGGATGTGGCTGTGCCCACACACCAGCACGTCGGGTGTATTGGCCTGGAGTTTCTTGCCCATGCCCTGCTGCCAGCGGCCGGGCCGCCCGGCGATGTGAGTCATCCACACGTCGAGCTCCGCTACCGTAAACCGATGCTGCTCCGGAACACGCCGGCGGACCGACGCATCGTCGACGTTGCCCCACACGGCCTTCACGGGGGCCACCGCTTCCAGGCCGTCCAGGATCGACAGGTCGCCCACGTCCCCGGCGTGCAGGATGAGGTCCACCCCTGCCAGGTCCTCCGGGAGATTGGGGTGGAAGTAGCCGTGGGTGTCCGAGAGGAGGCCGAGGGTGGTCACGGGACGGGGCGAGGGAAGGCTCCGTGGTGGAGAGGGGGGAAGCTCTGGCGGGGGGGCGGGGCCGGTACGCGAAACGTGATTCGTGAAGAGTAAAACGTGAGTCATGACCTCGTGACTCACTCTTCACGCCTCACGTTTCACGCCTCAAAGCACGAGGTAGCAGGCAGAAATCAGGCCAGAAACGGAAGGGGGTGCTCACCGAAGGCAGGAAGACAGCCCCTAGAGCGCCGCCGTCTCGCCCGCCCCAAAGACACGCGTGTCAAAGCCCGCCTCTTTGAAGGCGTCCCGGAAGGCGTCGAGGTCCGTTTCGAGCGGCGGGAAGGTGTCGTAGTGGAGCGGCACCACGAGCTCCGGCTCCACCATTTCGGTGGCGTGGAGGGCGCCGTAGATGCCCATCGTGAAGACATTGCCGATCGGGGCCAGCATCACGTCCACGTCCCACAGATCTCCCACCCACTGCATCTCCGCGAAGGGAGCCGTGTCCCCCGTGTTATAGACCACGCTGTCGCCCAGCTCCAGCACAAATCCATTCGGAACCCCCCCGTAAGTGCCATCGGGGAAAGACGAACTGTGCCGGGCGTGCGTCGACTCGACGTAGCCCCAGTCGAACTCCACGCTGCCCCCCTCATTCAGCGGCTGGATGGCGTCGTGATCATAGTTTTGCTGAACGTACTGCGTGATCTCGAAGTTGCTAATGACGAGCGGATCACTGTTTGCCAAAACCGCCTCGGCGTCCGAAAAATGGTCGAAGTGCGCGTGGGTGAGCAGGAGGACGTCCGGGTCCAGGGTCCTCGGCTCCGTCTCGGTATGCGGGTTTTCGGCAAAGAAGGGATCGAAGAGAAGCGTTACGTGTTCGGTGTCGATCTGGAAGGTGGAGTGCCCGAAGTAGGTGAGGTCCATGACGATCGATGGCGTCTCGGTTGATGCAGGATGATGGAGATGATTCGAGCGGTCGAACGGGCATTGACACCCGCCCTGTTTCACGCATGGCCGACGTCGGGACAAGGCGCTCCCCGGAACGGAAATCCCCGCTACTTGAGAAGCACCATCCGGTGCGACTGGATGCCCTGGGTCGTCTTGAGCCGGGCGAAGTAGGGACCGCTCGGGAGGCCCTCTGCCGTTAGGGACTGCTCGTAGTACCCGGGCTCGTGCACACCGTCGGCCAGGGTGGCGATGCGCTTGCCAGAAAGGTCCCACACCGTGAGAGTCACGTGCTGAGACTCCTTGACCCGGTACGCGATGGTGGAGGATTCCTTGAAGGGGTTCGGGAAATTTCCGATGAGCTCGGCGCTCCTGGATGCTGACGTGTCGGCTCCCAGTCCCACCTTAATCGTGCCCGTGGTTCGTTTGGTGTCGATGTTCGGGGCGACCTGACGGACGCGGTAGAAGACGACGTTTCCCGGCACGTTCTCGTCCGTATACGAGATCTCCTGCAGGTGGCCGGACTGCGCCCCCACCTCGAGGGGCGACAGGCGGTCCACAACCGTAAACGACGTGCCGTCGCCGGATCGCTCGACCAAAAAGCGGCCGTTACCCGCCGATTTTGCCTTCCAGCGGAGGGTGACCGACTGGCCGTCGGTGTGGGCCTGCAGGCTTTGGAGGGGCGACTGGAAGGTAAGTCGCGTGGGGACCCGTCGCGCGCCCTCGGGCCAGTCGAGGCGGTCCGTCTCGGCCTCCGTATCAAAGCTCAGGTGGAGCGGGTCGGTCCCGTCCGTGGTCTTCCGGTCGACGAGGGGCCGGTCCTTCAGCTGCCGAAGGGGGGCCTCTGATCGGGCCCCTGTCCGAATCTGGGTCTCGTCGAGCCGGCCCGTGAAGAGCTGTTTCTTGGACGCGTTCTCTGTGGGGGCAGGCCGTCGTCCACCAATGGCGAGAGGGAGCTCCCCAGAAACGGAGGGCAGGGCCCGGGCCTGGGCCGAGTCCGCTATCGTCCCGTCCAGCATCAGGTGGAGGCGCGATTCCGCGTGATCGTACACGACGGCCGCGTGGTGCCAGTGGCTGTTGGCGACCGGCTTGTTGCTTCGGAGCGCTTGGTGGCGGCCCGACCGGCCGCAATAAAACCGCAGATGGCCACTCTGGTCCACGACGAATTCGAGGGGATAGGCTGTGGTCTCGTCGCCGGTCCACGAGGAGAGAATGACCTGATCGAGGTCGTTCGTCTGGATCCAGAACTCAACGGTAAAGGACGCGTCCCGGCCCGGTGCGAGGGCGGGCGGCACTCGGAGTTGGAGGGGTGCAGCGGCCTCGTCCAGATCGACCGCTCGATTCGGGCCGTCAGGGCGAGAGGGAGGCTGAACATCGACCTCACGGGTCCTTCGATCTGTAGTCAGAGCCCGCCGCTGTGAGAGAGAGTCGACGTCCGGGAGGAGCTGAACAAACGGCGTGAGGTGCCACTGGTACGTTCCCGGACGATTTCCCGTTCGCACCCGCACGAGAAGCTCGTGGGGGCCCTCAATGGGCGCCTCGGTCGTCAGGAGGATCGTGTCGTCGGTCTCGGCCTGGTGTTGGATCGGTACCGGTTTCGTCCCGTACCGGTAAAGGCGAACGTCCTGCACCGTCCATTTGTCGGGAAGTTGGAGACGCATCCCGTCGATGGGCGACTCCGGATCGAGGGTTTCAAATAGATTGGTCACGGTTCCGGCCCACCGGGTCGAAGGGTTCTCTCCGATGTCTTGTGCACTCGTGGCCTGCAGGTCTCCGGCAGTCCCGAGCGCACAGAGGAGCACAATGAAACAAACGACGCGCGTCATGGCGGTTCGCTCCGTGTTAACCGGCTTGTCCGGAGCCCCGGCTCTTCAGGAATGCCGACCGGACTGGACATTGGAGACGCTTGCTCACTGCCCTTCGCCCCGGGCGACCGTCCCGGACGAATCGCAAGCGCTGTATCTTCGGTGGTGAGGATGATTTTCAATCATAACAGCGTGTTACGTGAACTGCAAATCAAGAGCTTTCCCCTCCAGAATTTATGGTCGATATTCCCGATGACTTAACTGACGTCGGCACCTACCACGGAAATCAGCCGCCGCCCGATACGGGCCAGACCGTTCGTTCCCCGACCGGACCGAACCCGGAGACGACCGAGGCCACGCCGTCTCCGGCGCTCTTTCAGGTGGTACGCACCTCCTCTGAGGACCGCCTGACGGTGCATGCCCACTCCGCCCGGGCCGAGGTATCAGCGCCGGACGAGGGGGAGGAGGTGGGCCGGTGCCGAACCGTAGCCGCCCTGCGAGATGCCCTTCGGGACGAGGGACTGGACGGGCACGCAGCGGTCTTCGAGGACGCCGAAGCGGGTCGTATGCTCGTGGAAACCAACGTGACCGCCGACCACAACTGGATCGGACAGTCTCGCTACTCGACGATTGCCTTCTTCGAATCCGCGGAGGAAGCCCAGGCGTTTGCCAGCGCCAGGGGGGCGTGATCCCGGAAGTGGGAGACGCGTGATTGCTCCCCAGCCTCTGCGTGGTTCCCTCGGTGGAGCCGGGGCGTCGACGACCCGGTTCCCAGTTCGGTTCGTCTCCGAATTGAACAGGAATCCCCCGGTGCCCCGCCCCTGCGCTTACCGAGCCCTGCAAACGTTTCCGAAGAGTATGCCGACGGGTGTGGGCGTTCGGGCGTCTGGAGGTATGGGAAAAAACCGCCCACACGTCCACACTCGATCCCGAAAGCGTTCGGGACAGAGGCAGTATGGGGCCAAAGGCAGGTACTCATTTGGGAACGTTCTCACGCATCGGTACCCGCCCATTCCAGCCTCATCTTCAGAGCGTGCCCCGACCCCCGCCGTCGAAGGCACTCGGGCGTACCAGCCTTTCTACATTCAACCGGCCCTACCTATGCCCCTCGACACCCTCAATGCCACCCTGATCTCCGTCCACCCCGTCACGCCGCGCGTGAAGCAGTTTCTCCTCCGCGTGGAGGGACACACCTTCGACTTTGTGCCGGGACAGCACGTCAGCGTCGCCGTCGACACCGGGGGCAAGCGCCCAGAGTACCGGCCCTATTCGCCGGTGAGTCAGCCCGGGACCGATACGATCGCCCTCGCCATCAAGCGCTATCCCGACGGGACCTGCTCCACCTGGATGCACGAGCGATCGGTCGGCGACACGATTCCCATCACACCGCCCTCCGGCAATCTCGGGCTTCAGGATCTGGACCGGGACGCGGTGTTTCTCTCGACAGGTACCGGCATTACGCCGATGCTCTCCATGTCCACGCAGTACCTCCGTGAGGGGGAGGGGGAGGCCGCCTTCCTGTTCGGGGAGCGGACGCAGGAGGATCTGATGTTTCGGGAGACCCTCGATCTCTATGCGGCCAACGCCCCGAACTTCACGGTCAAATACGTGCTGTCGAACGAGGGCTGGACAGGCCCCACCGGGTACGTGCAGGACCACCTGCCGGATGTCGTTGACGACGCGAGCACGCCCCACTTCTTCATCTGCGGCGTGCCGGAGATGGTGGTGGAGGCGAAGGGCCTCCTCTCCGACCTCGGTGCGCCGGACGACCACGTCTTCACGGAAGGGTGGGAAGAGGGGGCCGTGGAGGAGTAAAAGTTGTGTATTGAGAGTTGTGCGTTGAGAGTTATGCGTCGAGCGTTCTGCGGTACCGGTTCCCGTGGCGATGTCTCGACACTGTACTCCCCCAAATGTTTACCCCCGATGCCTCCTCATCGCTCCCCCCCTAACGCCCAACGCGAAACGCCCAAC
>CAZRPQ010000127.1:0-6559 GCA_964601725.1 uncultured Salinivenus sp.
GACGTGCCACGGCGATGGACCGACGGGGGACTGTTTCCGATGACGTTCCCGCCCCCGTGGGGCCTGGAACCTGAACGCCCGGCCACGAATTGAGGATTTCAGAGACTGAGGGCCGCCGTGGCGCGCCCTGCTCTTCCTTCCCCCTCGTTTGCCCGCGTGGCGGAATTTGGCAGACGCGACGGATTCAAAATCCGTTGTCCGAGAGGACGTGAGGGTTCGAGTCCCTCCGCGGGCACACACTTCTAACCCCTGAAAAATGCCCCTGAGCGGCGCTGAAGGCCGTTTCAGGGGCATTTTCTGTTTCAGGCGCTTCGACCTCGAATTGCACGCAGATGCATAGAAATGAAGCTCTGTGGGCAACATGTGGGAAATTTTTTGAGCGGCGTTTTAGATCGGCTGCCGAACGACTACTCGCCGAAGGTCTCCTCCATTGCTCGATCCAGCGTCTCGGGGGCCAGATGGCTGTACCGCTCGGTCACTTTGCTGTCGGAGTGGCCGAGGATGACTTGAATTTGCTGCATGGGCACGCCCTGCATCGCGAGCCAGGACCCGGTGGTGTGGCGGAGGCTGTGGAAATGAATGCGCTCGTCGAGTCCGGTTTTCCGGGCCATCTTCTTGAAGCGCTTGGTGACGCGATCCGGCCTGATGGCCTTCCCGTCCCGATCGGTGAAGACGGCCCCACTGTCTCCCTCCTCGTGCATCTGGGCCAGCACCTCTTCGGCGTCCCCGCGGATGGGCACTCGCCGTTCGGCGTTGCCCTTCGTGCGAAAGTCGCCTCGATGCCGCACGTACAGACAGCGGTCCCGGAGATCCACGTCTTTCCACTGGAGCGCGACGAGCTCACTCCGACGAAGGCCGGTGGCGACGGCGACCCGAATCATCTGGTGCAGCCACTCGAGATCCGGAATGCGGCCGACGGCATCTCGGACGTCCAAAATGTGGTCCTCGATCGTGGACAGGAGTTCCTGTACGTCCGTCGGCTGCAGATAGGCGGCCTCTTTCTGTTCTTTCTTCGGCTGGTCGACCTCCTCCAGTGGGTTCTCTTCCTGCCATTCCTCATCGACGGCCCAGTTGAAGAAGGTGCGGAGGTGGCGGTAGCGTTTGCGCTGGGTGGCGGTGGTCACCGACGAGGCCCGGATGTACGACCGCAGATCCGCCGGCGCCACGTCTTGAAGCATCACACCCGGTGGCAGCTCGTCAACCAGGCGATTCAGGATGCCCTCGTACGTTTCTTGGGTTCGAGGGCGGAGATGATCTTTTGCGTTGAGGAACGCCTCGATGGCATCGACCAGGGGCACCGGCTCTGGGGACAGCCAGCCACCTTCCCACGGGTCCCAGTCGCTTCGATCGAAAGCCTCCCGGAGCCGGTTCAAGCGCTTCTGGGCGGTCATCTTCTGCGTGGTTTCCAGCGGCCAGGACTTCCGGCGCGGGTCCCGGCCTTTCTCGGAGATGCGTGCGTAGTAGCGGCCGTTGATCTTCCGAAAGCTGAAGGTGGCCATGGGAGCGGGCGGCGGTCCAGGAGCAGACATTGAGGAGTGTGGACGATCAATGTAGCTCTGGGCTTCATCGTGTTCAAATCTGGAAAACGCTATTCGGACGCCGCGGACGTGTCTGTGGGATATCAGTCTCCACGCCAAGCCCACCGTGCCCTTGTGCACGTCTGCGACGATCACGAAGAGATGTTGCCGGACAAGATCAATCCGGTGTTGATGCCGGACACAATGGAAGAAGCGCGTGTCCTGCTGCTATTCTTGGATATGACCATCTGCCTCACCATCGAGGATATCAGCTCTGAATAGGATTGGGTGCAGAGGAAAAGGAATCTATGGCGGCCTACCACCCCTCCGAGAGTCGCTCGCGCCGCGCTCCTTCTTCCAATACATCTGTGCACGACTCCCACTCCACAGGATCGATCTGCTCGTAGCGCATCTCAAACGGGTGCTGCTCGGGCACCCTGTCAATCGTTTTTCGGGCCTCCTCTTCTTTATTCACCGCCATCTTTTTCCAGGCCGTCTCGACGAAGTCGGGGATCTGCCCGAAAAGATTGTGGATCTGTTCCAGGCGCTCCGAAAGCATCTGGTGGACCTGGTCCTCCACCGAGCCCCGGTAGCGCATATTGTAGATTTTGATGGTGTCGCTCGTCTGACCGATGCGCTGGATCCGTCCCTTGCGCTGCTCCAGGCGCGTGGGATTCCACGGAAGGTCCAAATTGATGAGGGTGCTGAGCCGCTGAAGATTAAGCCCCTCGCTGGCCGACTGCGTGCCGAGGAGAAGACGAAGCGTGCCCTTTCGGACCATTTGCTTGAGATCTTTTCGGGGCCGAATCGTGAAGGAGCCGTTCTCGATGATTCCTGATTTCTCCCGGCCCGCATATAGGCCAATACGTTCGTTCGGTAGGGCATCCTCGGAGAGCTGCTGGCCCAGCCACCGCACCGATTCGTAGAATTTCGAGAACACGATGCACCCTTCTTGAAGCCAGCCCCGACCCATCAAATAATCGACGACCTGCCTATACTTCGGATCACGGTCCCGATTTGTCTCCAGTGCTTGAATGAAGGCTCGGAGGCATTCTTCTTCCTCGGATGTGATGGTTTTATTCTGGTCCTCTTCGGCGACATGTTCGACATCATCGATAGGCGTCCAGTCCCGAAGGATTCGCTCGGCGGTCTTTTGCCCCGCGTAGATGGTGCTTCCCACCCTGCGGAGGAGCATGGTTTCCATGAATCCGGCCGCCTGCATGCGCTCCCCCAGGAGCTCACAGAACTCCTCAGCGTGGCCGTACGCATCGTCGAGATAGGCCAGAATCAGAAGCTACCCTGCCTCCTGCCTTTCCACCGTTGCCCTGAACTGCCGAAGCGTCTCCATGATCTTCTGCTCGATCTTTCGCTCGGAGATGCCGTCGGCCTCCCGCATGCGCTTCCACAGCCCGTCCTCGTCCATCGTCATGATCTTGAGGAAGATTTCCCGGTCCCGCTTTGGATTTTCGGACGGCGGCATCAGAAGCCCGATGATTGCGGCCCGGATCATGACGAGCGGTTTGCGACCCCACCACTTGCCGAGGCCGGTGAGCGTCTGGCTGTGATTCGCCTTGCGCTCCTTGTAGCTCTCCTTCGAGACCTTGGAGACCGGAAATTGCGCCTCGATAAAGGACTCGGTGTCGGTCAGCGTGGCGGTAGCCATGTGTTGAGAAGTAGATTTCGTGCGAGAAAGAAATGGAAGTAACCGTCAGCTCGATTGCCAGTCCTCCAGCCGCTCTTCCACAAGATCCTCCGGCAGGCGAGCGCCCTGCTGAACCATCGTCTGGAGGGCCGTTGCGGCGCGGGATTCGGTGATGATGTCCGTGTCGACGAGTCGGTCCAGGATCCAGAGATCGCCGTGCACCGTCAGGTCCTCCTCTTCGGCCGCTGTGCGAAGCGGTCCATCCCCGCTCAGAACGATGCCCTCATCCACGTCGGCAACGACCAGGACGGACAGGTCTTTCGGGGAAGGATTGGGATAGCGGCCGTTGAGCTCGGCAATCCGGTTCAATTCGTTCCCGGAGAGGGTCCGGACATCGAGGCCCAGGTCCACGAGGAGGTCGCGGTCTACGGTGAGCACCTCGTCCCGCACGACAATGTCGGGGGTCCGCCACGTGTGCTCCAACTCAAACGCCGCGTCGAGCAGATCGGCGTTGTGGAGGTTGATCCAGATGTTGGCGTCGGTCACACAGAGCACGGCGGAGCAGGAGATCCCTACGCAGGAACGGGTTCGGGCAGTTCGTCGGGGTCCTCGTCCATCAGCTCCGCCGCACGACGGTCCGAGATCAGGTCCTCAGCCAAGGCGCGTTGCACCATGCGCTCAAAGCGCTGCGGTTGCTCTTGAGGGACGGGCTCACCAGGCTCTTTTTCTCTGTGCCCAGTGTTGTTGAACCACTGAAAAATACGCTGATAATGGCTCTGGGTGATGATCTCCAGATCCTTCATGCGGTATACGAGCGACTGCATGCTCACGCCGTACTTCTGCTTCAGGAGCTCCAGCTCCCGCTGCGAAATGTTGCGACGCCGCTCGCCCACGTCGTGTACGAACACGTCGCGGGGAATGAGGAAGGCCCCGCTGAACCGGTTGCACGCCTTCTCTTCCTCCAGCTCGCCCTCAACGTTCAGGACAAGGTGTCCGAGCTCGTGGGCAATGCTAAAGCGCTGCCGATCGCCGGGGTATTTCTCATTGTAGACGATCACCGGAATTCCCCCGTTCACTTGAGCGACAAACGCACAGGCGTCAAAGTCCTCCGGGGCCTCGATGCACCCCACACGGAGGGCCTTGTCTTCCAGCCGCTCGGTAAGGTTCTCAATGGGATCCCGGCCAATCTCCCAGGCGTCCCGGAGGTGGAGCGCCGCCCGCTCTACATCCTCCATCGTCTCTACGTCATACGGAACGCCGTCCGGCCACTCGAAATCGAGCGCGTCGATCTCCAGAATCGACTCCACCTCGAGGTAGCGCTCCAGCCAATCCCGGATGCGTTCGATAATCGCGTTCTCGTCCTTCACACGCATCGAGGCGAATGCCCGGTAGGCGGGCTCGATGTCGCCCACCCGAGGATTCCGGAGGAAGTAGGAGAGGTCGATGTCCAGCGCGTCGGCAATCTCCATGAGCTTCGCGGAGTCCGGCAGCGAATTTTCCCGCTCGTAATTCGACACGGTCGTCTTGCTCACGCCAATCTTCTCTGCGAGATCTCGCTGGTTGACGTCGCGCAGGTACCGCGCCTGTCGAATGCGGGGACCGACTGCCATAAATGGGCCCGAACGGAGGTGAGAAGAGAGCGGGGTTGACAATATAGAAAAACTGACCGGATTTGCCAACCCGGGCGCTCTGGTGAAAGAAAGGAGCCGACAAAAGTTCCTCCCTCGACCGTGATCGAAATCCGAACCCTTATGACGACGATCCGGACTGCCGAAACAGGCCAAAGTCCATCTCTTTGCGCGATTCCACGTCCGACGAGGACACCGGATTGTCGCACAGCGCAAACCGGACGGCCTTTCGCCAGCCCTTGTTACGCCCTGTGACGGCGTGTCCGGTGGCGGCGTTCGTCATCGTAAAGAGCCACCACCGCTCCTCCGGGGCTAGCCCGCGCCAGTTGCGGATGGCACTCGGAATTTTTGCCGGGTCGGCGTCCTCGATGGCCCAGGCCAAAAGCACAAGTTCTTTCCCGAATAGGCGAGAGACCGGCACCTGTCCGGTTTGCCACTGTCCCGTAGGACGACCGTCCTCCCGAAGGCGCCGATTAAACTCTGCCTTCGTCGCTTCGGCGATCTCGTCCCACTTCATCCGGGGCAGCACCACGCGCATCTTCGAGTCATTTTTTCCAAGGGCGAAGTGCAGCTCCCGCCGCTCGTCGCTCTCCTCCCACTCGAAGTGCTCCGACATGTAGACGGAGTCGTCCTCCCGCTTAGGAGGGATGGTGACGAGGAAATGATGTTCACCCTCTTCGGGGGCAAAGCCAAAACCGAGTAATTCCGTGTCGTGATCTTGCATTACTGTTCCACCTGGTCGGGATTGACGTCTGTCTTTGCATCTTCTGCCCAGTCGCGCAGCTGCTGGCCTGTCTCGAATTGTAATCGGTCGACTTGCAAGCTCACCTCGCCCTCGTCAAGAAGGCCTCGCACGTACTCCGTCGCCTCCTCCAGAGTGTCCCCATCTACCCCCATGTCCTGGCCGAAAGAGAGATCCACCCACTCGTCGCCGTTGACACTGATTCGTGGGCCCTTCGCTATCACATCCCACTTCTGCATTCGGTGGAGGAAATCATACGCTTCCTTGGTCGTCCCGAGTTGATGGGACCGGTGCCACAGGGCGGGCTCATCGTCCTGAATGCCCGGCGAGCCGTCGTCCGTCCAGTCCAGGCGAATACTTTCCGGCTCCGACACGACCCCTTCGCCCTCGCCTACGGCCTGCACAACCTGCGTTTCTTCGTCGACTTCGACGGGCCCCTCATAGCGGCCGCCTGCCTGTCGCGGGTTAGAGCCGTCGGTCGTGTAGCGGATTGGGACCTCCGGAACCGCCTTGAGCTCGACCTTCTTCTTCCCGTCGGCGTCCGAGTAGACCTGGTGCTTGATGGTCACTTCGTTCGTCCATTCGACAGGCTCTCCCGTCTCGTGCTCCCCCTCAGAATCGACGCAGAGAAATGAAACCTTCAGCGCGTCGGTCGTAAACGCTTGGGGATCCGTCACCTCTTCTGACGCCTCGGTGGCCTCAGCACCGATCTCGTAGTAGATCGTAACCGCTCTCGGTGAGAAGAGATTGGGGCCTGGCACGTCGCTAAACGCCCAAGGGAGTGCGTGGGCCCCGGCGAAGCCTTGCTGCGTGGGTGTCGATCGGGGCCGGCGGCCACCGCTCCGGCTGGGGAGGCCGGTCGAAGGGGCCACCGCGCAGGACTGCGACGGAGCGGGCCCGTGCCGACCGACCGGGAACCCCATGCCCGAACGAGCCGAGGAGCGACCGCGCGGGACGGCCTCGGCGGGTGCCCCCGCGACGGCGGAGCGTGTGGGCGCCGGCCGGGCCGAGAGCGCGGCTGACCGAGTGG
>CAZRPQ010000128.1:0-6489 GCA_964601725.1 uncultured Salinivenus sp.
ACGTCGCCCGCTATGTCTCGGCTGAATATCCATCCACCAAACAGCTTCTGAACGTATTTGAATGCCTCGCCCGCAATTCGAAGGGAAAGTCCCCTGGGGGAGCTTTCCGACGAAACGGAGATCCCGAAGAGCACGCTCTTCCGCATCATGTCGACCCTCGAAGAGCGGAATTGCGTGGTTCAGAGCGAGCAGAAAACGTATCGGTTGGGCCTAAAGCTATGGGAACTCGGCAGTGCGTTTCTGGAGCAATCTGACCTTCAGGACGATGCGTCGCCCTACATGCAGCGCCTGGCAGACGTGTGCGGAGAGAGTGTATTTCTCAGTGTGCTGGATGGGGAGGAGGTCGTTTACGTCCGCCGAATGGAAAGCCCGAAGTCGGCAGTCATCGTTCGTAAGCTGGGGCAACGAGCGCCGATTTACTGCACGGCTACGGGGCTGTCCATGCTGGCTTTTCTTCCTCAGGCCGAGATTGATCGAGTCCTAGATTCGCTCGAACTGGAATCGTTCAATGAGAACACCACGACGGACCGGGCGGAGCTACATCGCCAGATCGAATCGATCCGAAAGAACTATGTGGCGGTGGTCGATGGGGAGTATAACCCGGCATTGCTGTGTGTGGCGTCTCCGATCCTAGACGAGGAGGGCCGTCCAATCGCAGCATTTACGGCGGCACTTCTTTCCGCTCAAACAAGCGAGGAGCGGGTCGAAACCGTCAAGTCGCAAGTCAGAGAAGCCGCTGAAAAGCTGTCCAAAGAACGAGGCTACCTTGGGGATCATTCTCCGGTGGATTCGTCGATCGCCATGCCGTAGGCAGGGGCGCATTTCGACGATCATCCGGAGGTGCAGGAAGCGACCGTCCGGGGAGTGGCCCTCGACCTGGAGAACGGCGCCTACGTCAGCTTCGACCCGGACCTCCTGCGCATGTCCGCCGGATGGACGGGAGGCGTTGTGTCGATGTCGACCATGGCGCAGGTGTCCTACGACCGGCCCAACAACAAGTCCAACAGCGTTCCGCGTGTGCTCGGCCAACCGGTGTTCGGCACGGGGCTCTATCCGGGCTGGAGCAGGGGAGACCCCACGTTTGCTGATCCCCGCCCCCGCCCTCCCACGCCGGGGACGGGAGCAGTTCTAGGTCCCTTGGGTCCGAGAAGAGCCGTGACGGAAGAGGGTCACCTCTCTGGACGGCCTGGATCTCCACGAGCTCGTGTACAGAAACTGCTCGCTGGGCCGCCCCTCTACGCAGCCTCGGGGGCATAATGCTCGTCGAACCACTGCTGCGCGTTCACGAGGGCTGCGCGCATAAGGTCTTCAGCCTTGGCCGTCTCCCGGTTGGCAAGGTGGGTCCGGAGTTGATCCGCATCGAGCTCGCGGGCGGCATGCTCGCAGGCCTCCCAACTGAGGATACTGCGCACGACGCG
Organism: uncultured Salinivenus sp.; assembly: GCA_964601725.1. GTDB lineage: Bacteria > Bacteroidota > Rhodothermia > Rhodothermales > Salinibacteraceae > Salinibacter. Next base: position 1,419 of record CAZRPQ010000128.1, read on the forward strand.
GTCGAGGGCTTGCTCCACGTCGTCGTACGGGCGGGGCTGAACATCGTGTCCCTTCCACCGGTCGTACCCCGCGTCCTGCATGAGTCCGGCAATGGCCACGTTCATTCCGTTCACGAGAATGCGATTGATGCCCCGCCCGGAAGGGCGGGGAGGTATTCGCCAGTCGGAAGTGGCCTCGATGGCCGCTTCCGACTGAAAAAGAGCAGGTTCGTCGTTAGACTACTGGTATGTCAACGCGACGAACCAGCCATACGGTCTACTCTCGCCGAGTATCACCTGGTGTGGGCACCAAAATACAGAAAGTGGGTTCTCCGCGGCGATATTCGCAAGCGGGTAGAGGAGCTGTTTCGAGAGATTGGGGATCGGCATGACATTGAAATCGACACGTTAGAAGTGGCGGGAGACCATGTTCATCTGTTTGTCTCGTTTCCGCCTCGGCTATCGATATCAGAGGTAGTTAGAACGCTGAAGGCAAACTCGGCGAGGGTTGTGTTTGAGGAATTTCCGGAAGCGAAGCGAGAGATGCACGGAGGGGAGCCAAAGGGAAAATGGATATTTTGCTCGAACGGTCGGAGACGAGGTGACAACGAAAGTGATTCGACGCTACATCGAGTATCCTGGGCGTAGAGGAGACTCGTCTGAATCAATTGGATCTGTTTGATTAGGAGAATTCCCTATCGGGCCTGAGCCCCAAAAGCTCCGCCCGGAAGGGCGGAGTTCTTTACTATATTTCCAGTACGAACTCCCCACACTCAAAGGAGATTGTGATGAGCCAGTCTCGCATTCTTGATTTGCTTCAACGCTGGATTGAGGACCGGGCGCCCGAGGAGGACGGCTCGACAAAGATCTCCTGGAAGCGATCCTCTCCCTGATGGACGCGCTCGGCTTTGACCTCTACGTGCCGGAACTGGCGACCCGTCTTGAGGCCCCCGAGCATCCGGACTCTCTCTTTCAGGGACTCGACGCGTTTCGGGAGCACCTCGGCGGCCAGCTCACAATTATGCTCATCGAGGATATCGGACAGAGCGTCGAAGTTCATCGGGTCGATCGAGATCGCTACCGAGAGGCCGTAGCGTTCCTCCGCTCCAGGCAGGTGGAACGCGAAACCCTGGAAGCGACTCGGTAGCCCCACGCGTTTCTCCCTGACCAACCTCCCCGGCCGATGCGGTTTTCGATTGATCGCGTGCTCAACGGACTGATGATGGTGCTATTTGCCACGGCGGCCGTCGTGCAGTATGACGACCCGGACCCCGCGCTCTGGATGGCGATCTACGGGAGCGCAGCGCTCTGCACTGCTTTCTTCTTGGGCGGCCGACTTCCCTTCTGGGTCCCGACGCTGCTGAGTGTACTCTTTGCGGTCGGCGCCTTGTACCTGTCCACTCAGGTGTTCGGCGCGGTTGGGTTTTTCGACCCCACCGGTCAGGAAATGATTGGCGTCAAGGAGCCGGGGCGGGAGATGCTGGGCCTCCTCTTCACGGCGGGGTGGACCGCGGTGCTCGCGGTTCAGGTCGGAAGAAGAGGGGCGGCGGAGGAAGAGAAGCGAATGTCACAGACTCAAGAGTAGCAATTTGGGACCGTGCGCGTCGGCTCGAACGGGTCTTTCCATCCTGTGCACCAGAACGAGAGGAGGGGACCGCTGAAGCATCTGGAGGGACCTATGAACGCCACTTCTTCACCAAACCGAGTGAGACTGAATTAAATGACTGATCCGTATCGGATGGGCATCATCGGGGCGGGGGCCGTTGCCGATCTTCACGCCCGCGCCATCGCCGACCTCGACGATGCTCGCCTCGTGGCCGCCGCGCGCCGTACCGAAGAGCCGGGGCGTGCCTTCGCCGAGGAGCACGGGTGCACGTGGTACGCCGACTACGAGCGGCTCCTCGACGATGCGGATGTGGACGCGGTTACGGTGGCCACCCCGAGCGGTGCGCACCTTGGGCCTACGTTGGCCGCCGCCGAGCGGGGCATCCACGTTCTCTGTGAGAAGCCCCTCGAAATCACGACGGATCGCGTCGACCGGATGATTGCGGGGGCCGAGGCCCACGACGTCAACCTCGGCGGCATTTTTCAGCACCGATTCAGCGACGTCCTCCGCACGGTGCACGATGCTGTGGCGAAGGGCCGCCTCGGGACCCTCGCGGTGGCAACGGCTTCCGTGCCGTGGTGGCGCGAGGACGACTACTACCAGGGGACCTGGAAAGGGACGCAGGACCTTGATGGGGGCGGGGCCCTAATGAACCAGTCGATTCACGCCCTGGACGCCATCGCGTGGCTCGCAGGAACAGCCATGGGACTCGATTCCCACGACAACCCTGTCGTGGAGGTGTACGCCTACACCGACGTGCGGGGCCACGATCCGGCGCATGTGGAGGTAGAAGATACGGCCGTCGCGGCTGTACAGTATCGGGACGGCACCCTTGGACACATTCTGGGCGCCACGGCCGCCTATCCGGGGACCCCCCGGCGCCTCCGCGTGGCCGGGCGGGACGGAACCGTCGAGGTGGCTGGGGACGAGCTCGTGCACTGGCAGTTCCGAGAGGAGCAGTCCGAAGACGAAGAGATTCGGGCGTCCTTCGGGGATGACGAGGAGGGAGGCACCTCCGATCCGATGGCCATCGATTACGGGAAGCACACACGGAACATCAAGGCCTTTCTCGACTGGGTCGACCGCGATGCGGAGTACCTGCTTACCGGTCGGGAAGCCCGCCAAGCCGTCGCTATCATCGAGGCCATTTACGACTCTGCCAGAACTGGACGCCCGATTCAGCTCGATTGACTTCTCCCCCGGCTAAAAGCCTGTCACGACCGCTGTCGGGGCCGGAGGGTTTCCTGCTCCTTCGCGCATCCTCAATCCTCGAATAACGAGTCCTGTTGTCAGTAGTGCTTCAGGTGTGGGCGCACTCAGTTCGCCGGGGCAGGGCGGGGAGCAGAGCGCACGTAGGCGCGAACCGACGGGTAGTGCTCCGAAAGAAGGGCGTGCCCAGCCTCCCGTCTCAGAACGCTCAGCGTCGTTGCGAGGCCGTCGGCCGTGATTCCGTCCTCGGCGACGACCGTCACGAGGGAGTGATCGGTGAGGCCGAGCCCGGTCCGCGGATCGACGACGTGGGAGTAGCGGGTCCCGTTGATCTCGACGAACTGATGCGTGTCGCCGGAGGTCGATACGGCGGCGTGATCGAGTCGCAGCGTCCGTGCCTGGTCGTCGGGGCCGGCGGCCGGAAGGCGAACCTCCCAGCCGAACTGTTCGGGCGGCGGTCCGCTCATCACGAGGTCGCCTCCGGCTTCAATCAGGGCCCGGGACACCCCCTCGGCGGCCAGCGTGTCGAGGGCACGGTCGAGGATGTATCCCTTCGCGAGTCCCCCCGCATTTAACTGCATGGAATCCGACGTGAGCCGGACCGTCCGGCGGTCCTCGTTCAGCTGTACCTTCTCCCAGCCGACCCGGGCCGACGCACGGCGCAGGGCCGAAGAGTCGGGTAGGGTGCCACTTTTCCGGGAGGAGGTCCAGAGATCCAGGTATGGTCCTGCCGTGACGTCGAAGGCTCCGTCGGACCGGCGAGCGAGACGGTGGGCCTGCTGGAGCACGGCAAAGAGCGGACGACTCACAGAAACGGGGGTTTCGCCAGCCCGCTCTGTCAGCCGATTGAGCTCACTCGACGGCCGATAGCTGCTGAGCACTTTCCAGGTCCTCCATGAGACGGAGCGCGGCTCGACCTGCTTGCCGAGCCACCGTATCGTGAGGGGCATACAACACCACTCGCACTGCCATTCCCATCTGCGTTTGTCGGTACTCGTACCGCTCGAGTTGACTCTGCCCGCGAGCGTCTGGGACGAGGAGACCGATGGCTAGAGGGAATGCGGTTCGACAATGCCTTCGTTGGCAACTCCATCTGCGTCCCCTCTCGGGCGACCATGCTCAGCGGGATCCACAGTCACGTCAGTGGGGCAACGACGAATTCGGATTCTTTGCCGACGGGGCTCGAGACATTTCCCCCTGCGCTCCAGGACGCGGGCTACCAGACGGCCATGATTGGCAAGTGGCATCTTAAGACCGAGCCCCGAGGGTTTGACGATTACGAGGTGCTTTACGGTCAGGGCCCGTACTACAACCCGACGATGCGTACGTCCGACGGCGACGAGGACCACGAGGGACATACGAGTGAGGTCATCACTGAGAGCGCCCTTGAGTGGCTGAGATCCGGCCGAAACGAGGAGCAGCCCTGCACGATGATCTACAATCACAAAGCCCCTGGCCAGAAGGCATCAAGCCGGGGTCGGTCAGCGAGCGGCTCGTACAAAAACGATTGAAAGACCAGCTTTCTGAACTCCAGGAGCAATACGGGGACGATACCTGGGAGGAATAAGACGCCCAACGTATCCTCTCCCTGCCGTGGATCGGCGCGAACTACCAACGTGCACCACCGCAGGAGAATAATACTTGCTGGCCCCTGGGTACAGCCCTGTCGTTCGAAGGTCGAGCGGAAACTTTCGGAGCTTCTTCGGACCCGCGCCCCGCTTCGGGCGATATCTCGGCCAGTGGAAGCCCGAACTGCAGACTCTCCGTGAGTTTCTGCTGACGTTTGCCGTTATTGCAAATCAAAACCCCCACCTACGGCAGGCATTCTCGACCCTAGACGACCACGCCCTGCTGCAACATACCGCTGGGTGAGTTGGTGGAACGTGCTTTCTCGGTTGGCATTTTTGTCCTACAATAACGGATTTCGCCTTCGCTTTCAACAGACACTTGCTGGGGGATGGGAGCACCTGGGCTGGGCCGTTAGCTCCGCCTTCTGGCGCTCCCGCTCCTGCTCGCGAGCCCGCTGGGGGAGAGTGGCCAGAACCGCCGCCACAACGAGCGCGAAGGAGGCAAAGAAATACCGGTACGCAAACTGCCGGTCGAACGCGAGGAGGGCTCCAATACAAGCCCCTACGCCGAGAAGGGCCATCCCCGCGCCCCGCCTCTGCTGGAGAACGGCCCAACCTGTGATGCCAAGCGACACGACCAGTGCCGTCCAGTACATCTAAGTAGATCAGCAAAACAACTTTAAAAATCGTCATTCCGAGCGGAGCGCTG
>CAZRPQ010000129.1:0-6488 GCA_964601725.1 uncultured Salinivenus sp.
AGCCGCTGTCGGAGGACGAGCGCCGGGCCCTCCTGGACGACCTCTTCGACTGCGAGATGCCGTACGCCGACCCCACCGGCACGCCGACCATCGTGAAGCTGTCGATGGAGGAGCTTGCCGATCGGTTTGGGCGGTAGTATCCTCTGTTCGTCCAGACTCGAAGTCTGATGGACCATGCGTTCGTCGACGCCGTTGCGACGTTTATCGAGCAGCACGCCCTCCTGCAGGATGAGGCGACCGTCCTCGTCGCTGTGAGCGGCGGGGTCGACTCGATGGCCTGCCTCTCGGTGCTCCAGCGGCTCGACTACGACGTGCACGGGCTCCACGCGAACTACGGCCTGCGCGAGGGGGCCAACGCGGACGAGGCCCTCGTGCGCCGGTGGTGCGACGAGCAGGCCCCCTCGGTTCCGCTCACGGTCGTCTCGCTCGATGCGGAGGCGCGGGCGGCGGCCGAGAACGAATCGCTCCAAGAGGCCGCCCGGCGGCTGCGCTACGAGGCCCTGTCCGAGCGAGCGTTAGAAATCGATGCAGCCGCGGTGGCCACCGGTCATCACCGCGATGACCAGGCCGAGACCCTTCTCCTCAACCTCGTGCGGGGGAGCGGGCCGGAGGGACTCGCGGGGATGCGCCCGGCGCGACCCCTTCAGAACGCGCCCTCCGTATCGCTCGTGCGGCCTCTTCTCGACGCCCGTCGAGACGACATCGAAGCCTACGCCGAGGCCGTCGATCTTCCGTGGCGCACCGATCCGACCAACCGCAGTCTCGACTACGATCGAGGGGTGATGCGCACCGAGATTCTGCCGCGCCTCGCTGATCATTTCGACGGCGTTCGGGACCGCCTTGCGCGCTCGGCGTCTCTGATGCAGGAATACGTGGACCAGGCGCTGCGCCCGGCCCTCAAGGAGCGGATGGACGAGGCGTACGTGGACTGTGATCCGGGTGGGGGCCTGTCGCTCGATGTGTTGGCCGACGAGCCGCCAGTGTGGCGCCGCCGGCTTCTTCTGGAGGCCCTGCGCCGCACCTTGCCCACGGCACCGTACAGCTCCGCCCTGGCCGAGGAGCTCGACGCCCTCGTGGACGCCCAGGTGGGCCGTCGGGTCGAGGTAGGGGCAGGTACCGTCTGGCGCGAGCGGACAGGCCTGCGCTTTCTGCCGGAGGACGCCACTCCGGACCCGGTCCCGCCGACCCCCGTGGACTGGGGGGCGCCGGTGTCGATTCCGCAGGGAACGCTCCGGGTGGAACGATGTGTGGAACGACCCGCGTCGCTTGATTCGGGCACCCCATGCGTGGCTTACGCCGACGCCGACCGTCTTGGGAGAAACCTGACGGTGCGCACCTGGACCGACGGGGATCGGATCCGGCCCCTGGGACTGGACGGCACGAAAACGGTGAGCGACCTTTTGACGGACGCCCAGGTGCCGTCCCATCGGCGGGCTGGAGCCTGTGTCCTCTGCACGGCCGAGCACATTGCCTGGGTGGTGGGGCACCGCCTCGACCACCGGGTGCGCGTGCGGCCCGACACCGAGCAGGTGGCCCGGCTCGTCCTACGACCTCGTGAAAAAATCTCGGACGACTGTCAATCTTCCTGATCGCCGCATAGCTTAGACATGCGCCGTTACACCTTACTCACTCATCTCTCACTGCTGGCCTGAAATATGCCCGCTACGCGCGATCTTCTGGAGACGCCCGCTCCGCCGACCGAGTCCGTCGTCACCGTTCAGGGGGAGCGCTTTCGCCGCTACCTATCGGCGGATCGCATTCAGGAACGGGTCGCCGAGATGGGACGAACCATTGCCCGCGACTACGCCGACACCACGCCCATCCTCGTAAGCGTCCTGAACGGAGCGTTTATGTTCACCGCCGACCTGATGCGGGCCCTGGACATCGACTGCGAGATCGACTTCATCAAGCTCTCCTCCTACGGAGACGCGAAGGTCTCGAGCGGAGAGGTGCACGAGCTCAAAAGCGTGGATGCGGACTTAGAGGGCCGCGACGTGCTCATCGTAGAAGACATTGTTGACACCGGGCTGTCGATGGAGTTCATGAAGGGTCGCCTCCAGGAGTACAACCCCGCCTCACTTCGGGTCGCTACCCTGCTCCATAAGCCCACTGCTACACAGCCGGATCTGACGCTCGACTACGTGGGCTTTCGCATCCCGGACCTCTTTGTCATCGGCTACGGGCTCGACTATGGCCAGCTCGCGCGCAACCTGGGTGACATCTACATCCTGGACGAAGACTGAGAACGGGCGAATGGGGGAAGAGAGCGTGGGGGAATGGGAGTGTGGGAGTGTAAAAGCGCGAGTGCGATGGACGCCCCTTCCCGCCAGGCTTAAGCGACAATTGCCGTTGCATGGAGGAATGAAAATGGAAAAATGAGAAAATGGAAAAATGAGAAAATGGAAAAATGAGAAAATGGAAAATGGGGGATTAGCCACACTCTGGTTCTCTGCGTAGCCTCCCGCCACCTCCCGCGTCTGCGTCTCCATGCCCGAGTCCTCCTCTCGCATTCTCGTACTCTACACGGGGGGGACCATTGGAATGGTGGAGAGCGAGGAGGGATACGTGCCGGGCGCCGGCACGCTGCAGGCCCTCATGGCGGAGCGGCCGTCCTTTCAGGCCGACGACGTGCCGGCCTACGACGTCCACGAGTTCGACCCGCTCCTCGACAGCGCGAACATGACGCCCAGTGACTGGCTCCAGATCGCCGAGGGAATCCGGGCGCGGTATGGGACCTACGACGGCTTCCTCGTGGTCCACGGGACGGACACGATGGCGTTTACTGCCTCGGCGCTCTCGTTCATGCTGCATCCCCTCGACAAGCCGGTCGTGCTCACGGGGGCCCAGTTGCCCCTCGACGAGACCCGCTCCGACGCCCAGGACAATCTGCTCACGTCCCTCCTCCTGCTGGGCCACTTCGCCGACCGCTTGGCCGGGGTCCATCTCTTTTTCCACGACCGCCTCTTCCGTGGCACCCGCGTCACGAAGGTCAACGCCGACTCGTTTGCGGCCTTCGACTCGCCGAACTTTCCGACCGTGGGCACGGCAGGGATCGACCTCGATGTCGACTGGGATCGCGTGCCGACGCCTCACAGTTCGCCCCGCACGCCCGCCGTTACGGAGCTCGGGGCGGCCACCGTGTCGGCCTTTCGGCTCTTTCCGGGGTTGGACGCGGCCTCCCTGGAAAACGTGCTTGCGCCCCCCGTGCAGGGCGTGGTGCTCGAATGCTTCGGGGCCGGCAACGCGCCGGACCAGAACGAGGCGTTCCTGACCGCGCTCCGGGAGGCGACGGATCGGGGCGTCGTCATCGTGGCCGTCACGCAGCCGTTGCGCGGCACGGCCGACCTGGACCTCTGCGCCACCGGGCAGGCCCTCGCGGACGCGGGCGCAATGAGCGGCTACGACATGACGACCGAGGCGGCCCTGGCGAAGCTGTACTACCTCTTCGAACAGGACTACGCGCCGGCGGAGGTGCGCCGCCTCGTGCAGAAAAACCTCCGGGGGGAGCTCACGCCCCCAGAGGAGGTGCCCCCCGCCCTGGGCCGCACCCGCCGCCGCCTCGCGGGGTACCGGTGATCCTCACGGTTGGGCGTCTAGATCCGTCGATATCGTAAAGCCGTCCCGGCGGGACTCTACATCGAATGTTTTCTGGGCTATGACCCTTGCCGAGGCCATTGCCGCTACCCTCCGCCGCAGCCACGTGCGTTTGGCGACGGCGGTGCCCGGCCACGGGGCCACCCAGACCTACACCGCGTGGCAACGAGGAGGGGTGTCCACGCCGCCGTTTTCGTTTCACGAAGAAGTGGCCGTGGGCATGGCGCACGGGGCGGCCCTGCTCGGCCACCGCGCGGCGGTCCTGCTCAAGGCGCACGGCTTCCTCAAGGCGGCGAACGCCATCGCCGACAGCCTCGCGGCGGGCACGACCGCCGGGCTACTGTTTATCGTGTTTCACGACCCGACGGGGGCGCACTCCGACAGCGTGCTGGAGATCGAAGGGGCCGCCCGCGAACTGAATCTCCCCGTCCATCGGCCCGAGCGGGCGCGGCGGCTCCCCGTCCTTCCTGACGCCCTGCACCACTCCGAGTCGCAGGGACTCCCTCACCTCGTCATCCTGGAAGCGGACGACGTGTCGGAGGAGGTGCTGGCCCCGCCCGATGGGGTGTCCGCACCCGCGGTCGACTACGAACGGGACGTGACGCGGCACGTCTGCTGTCCGCTCTTCGCTGAGTACCAGCACGCCGTCTTCCAGGCACGGCTGGACGGGAGAGACCCCGACACGGTGCCGCGCCCGGCGCTTCCTCAGGTTCCCCAGGAGCTCCCCGACGAGTATCGGCCCGTCGCGAACCGATACGAGCCGCTCCTCCGAGCCCTGGCCGATCGCCCGCGGGCTGTGACGACCGGAGATACGACGGTGGGGACCCTCTTCGCCCTGCCGCCGGTGGGGGCGGTCGACCTCTGCACGTACATGGGCGGGAGCCTGCCGCTCGCGCTCGGGGTGCAGGCCGTCGGGGAGACGCCGGCGTGGGCCGTCACCGGCGACTTCGGGTTCGTAGCGGCGGGCCACCTCGGGCTGCTGGAGGCTCAGCAGCGCGGCCTGCCGCTCAACGTCGTGCTTCTCGACAACGGCCGCGCCCACGCCACGGGCGGGCAGCCGGTTTCCCGCGACGCCGTGGACACAGTCCTTGCGGGCTACACCGATCACGTCGTCTCGCTGGACGATCCCACCGAGCCGGCGGCCTGTCGGGACGCGCTGGATGCGGTGGCGGAGCGGGACGGCCTCGCGATTCTGCGGGCCCGCTACCGGGAGTGATGCGTGAACAGTGAAGCGCGATGCGTAATCCATGATCCGGAACCCCGGATGCAAGCCTCACGCGCATCACGCCTCACGCATCGCGCCTCACGAATCATCCCCCGTCTCGCGGTGGACCACCTCGGGCGCCTTGGGCTGGAAGTGGGCCGTGAAGTGGCGGAGCTGTGGAGGTTCTTCGGTCATCTCGTAGCCGCGGAGGGCCTCCCGTCGCTCGTAGACCTCTTCGAAGCACTCGATCACGTAGTCGACGTGGCTCTGCGTGTAGACGCGGCGAGGAATGGCGAGGCGAAGAAGCTCCTGGTCGGCGGGCTCCTCGCTGCCGTCGGGCTGGCGGCCAAACATGACCGACCCGATCTCGACGCCCCGGATGCCGCCCGTCGTGTACAGGGCCACGGCGAGGGCTTGCCCCGGATAATCGAGCGGATCGATGTGGGGGAGGAGGTTCTTCGCGTCCACGTAGACGGCGTGACCGCCCACCGGCTTCACGATGGGCACGCCCAGGTCCGTGAGGGCCTTGCCCAGGTAGCGGGTCGAGGCCATTCGGTACTCCAGGTAGTCCTCGTCGACGATCTCCTGCAGGCCGACGGCGATGGCCTCCAGGTCGCGGCCCGCCAGCCCCCCGTACGTCGGAAAGCCCTCGGTGAGAATGAGCTGATCGCGCGCCTTCCGGGCATAGGTGTCGTCGTCGAGGGCCAGCCAGCCGCCGATGTTTACGAGCGCGTCCTTCTTGGCGCTCATCGTCATGCCGTCGACATGCGAAAACATCTCCCGGACGATCTGCTTGACCGACTGGTCGCCGTAGCCCTCCTCGCGCTGTTTGATGAAGTACGCGTTTTCGGCGAAGCGGCACGCGTCGAGGAAGAGGGGAATGTCGTGCTCATCACACAGGGCCTTCGCCCCGCGGATGTTCGCCATCGAGACGGGCTGGCCGCCGCCCGTATTGTTGGTCACGGTGAGCATGGCGATGGGGACGTGGTCGCCGTGCTCGTCGAGAAAGGCCGCCAGGCGGTCGAGGTCGATGTTGCCCTTGAACGGGTGCTCTTCATCGGGGGTATGGCCTTCCTCGATGACGAGGTCGACCGCTTCCGCCCCTGTGGCTTCAATGTTGGCGCGGGTCGTGTCGAAGTGGGTGTTGCTGGGAATTTTGGACTCGGGGCCCGCCACGAGGCCCATCAGAATGCGCTCGGCGGCTCGGCCCTGGTGGGTGGGGACCACGTGCTCGAACGGCATGAGGTCTTTGACCGCCTCCTCGAACCGGAAGTAGGAGGGGGAGCCCGCGTAGCTCTCGTCCCCCTGCATCAGGCCCGCCCACTGCGCCGCACTCATGGCCGAGGTGCCCGAGTCGGTGAGCAGGTCGATAATGACGTCGTCCGCGTGCAGGTTAAACAGGTTGTAGTGCGCCTCGCGGATCAACTCCTCGCGTTCGGCCCGCGAGGTCAGTTGGATCGGCTCGACCGACTTGATCCGAAAGGGCTCAATGATCGTGTCCATCTCCATGGCGTCCCGACGGCGGTGGTGAGGAAAATGCGCACCGACAACCTATCAATTGAATCGGCGAAGGACAACGTTTGGGAAGAGGGGAATGAGGGAGTGGGAGAATGGGGGCGAGGAAGCATCGGTCAAGGGGGAATGCGAAATGCCTCAGGCGAGGGCGGGGTCGAGGGCCCGGTCGAGCTGC
>CAZRPQ010000130.1:0-6414 GCA_964601725.1 uncultured Salinivenus sp.
CCACACATCCACCCTTCCATACTTCCACCCTTCCATACTTCCACCCTTCCATACTTCCACCCTTCCATACTTCCACCCTTCCATACTCCCACACGTCCACTCCATACATCTTCGCAACAGATGGCGGCAGATCGAAACGAGGGGGTCGCACCGGTCGTTGCGACCCCGCGCTGTTTCGTCACAACCCACTTCGCTGATGTCAAACCTCGCCGACCTGCGCCGTGAATACGCTCGGGCCGAGCTTACGCGCGACCACGTGGCCGACGACCCGATCGACCAGTTCGAGGACTGGTTCGACGAGGTCCTGGACTCCGAGGTGGAGGAGCCGAACGCGATGACCCTCTCCACCGCCGCCCCCGACGGCACGCCCTCCGCCCGCATCGTGCTGCTGAAGGGCCTTGACGCGCGCGGCTTCCACTTCTACACGAACTACGACAGCCGCAAGGGCACCGAGCTCAGTCAGAACCCGCACGCCGCGCTCACCTTCCTGTGGAAACCGCTGGAGCGACAGGTGCGCATTGAAGGCTCCGTCGAGCGGATGCCCGGCGAGGAGTCCACCGAGTACTTTCACAGCCGGCCCCGAGGCGCCCAGCTGGGGGCCTGGGCGTCGCCCCAGAGCCGGGTCATCGGGAGCCGGGCCGACCTGGAGCAGAATCTTGCGGAGGTGGAGGCCCAGTACGGTGACCACGACGAGGTTCCCCGCCCCCCCCACTGGGGCGGCTACGTAGTGCGCCCCATGCAGGTCGAATTCTGGCAGGGCCGCCCCAACCGCCTCCACGACCGTCTCCGCTACCGCCGCCCCGACGAGGGGAACACCGACGAGGGGGAGAGCTGGACCCTCGAACGCCTTGCGCCCTAAACGCCGCAGCAGGTCGCAGAACGGAGCGTCCTGCCCCGTGATGGAGACGCCCGCACGCTCCCTCTCACGAGCAGGCACCGCAGGACTCGCCACCGCCACGCCCTTGGCGACGCCACAGGGCCCGGCCCCTCCATGGCAACGCGGCCGACGCCCCCATCGACCTGGAGGCTCCCCCGTGGATGGCGCGGGCGGGAGCCCTACGCCAGCAGGAAGTAGAGAATGATGAGCACGACCGCGGCGACCCCCAGCGTGCCCGCCGCGCCCTCCATCGAAAGCGTCAGGGGCGCCGCGTCGTCGTCCCGCCCCCCTTCTTGCAGCTCGGGACGTTCCTCCACGGTCTGCGGAAGCAGATCGGCCTTGTTCAGCGCCTCGTAGGCGTCCTGGGCCGCGCTGCTCATTCCCACGAGCTTGACCCCGTGCGGGCGCTGCATCTGCGGGTGCATCCCACCCGCGTCGTCGGCCCGCACGAAGGTGTCGATGTCTCTGTCCCGGAGGTAGTCCTGGGCCACCTCCGCGTCGTGACGGGACGAGTAGATGGCAAAAACCGTCGTCTCTTCGTTGGATCGATTGGGAGACATGGGAAATGGGCGTTGGAAACGAACGCAGAGCGCTGAACCCGGCTTCGCAGGACCGGAGCCGCGTTTCTAGGTAATCCTTCCTTTATCGAATATCAACTTCAGAGGCCAGGGCGCAGGGCGGTCGCATGTTGAGAGTTTCTTTTAGCGGCATGGAGGCTCGTCCGCCTCCGATCACGAACCAGCCCGGCATGCATGGAAGAGAGGGCGCGTGGGAGCACGAACACACCGCCCTGGACAGAGGCAACATCAGCCCCCGGGCCAAGATGCCCGTGGGCCCGATCGTATGTGAAGACGCCTTGTCGAGCGGTGGAGGCGCAGCGGCCTCTGATTGTTAGGGGGGTGCCGAAGCCGCACGGGCGAACATATCCCGAGTCATCTCGGGATGGGACAATGAGAAGGCGGGGGCATCCCTATTCTATCCCTGTGGAATGGGCCGGGCGGGCCGCCGTCGCTACGATGCGATTGCTATGGGAGGAGAATGCCTCGCATCACAATGCAGCCAACCTATGCATCGTAATGCAGCCCCGCACGGCAATTGCATCTTAGCGACGAAGGTCTATCTCCACCGTCCTGCAGGGGCAAAAATTCGGTGCCCCCACGCGCCCCGAGCGGAGCGAGGAAGTGCTTTCAGAGTGCTCCCATGCCCCCATTCTCCCGCGCGTTCCCGGCATCTTCCCCACGACCAGAGGCAGCGGAGCCTTTCTCGCTCGACGAAGCTTTCGACATACAACTGCCCTGTGCAGCCCCACCCCTGCTGTTCTCTTTCCGGTCCGCTCCTTATTATGGGAAGCCAGGGCTCAGCCCCCCCGATCAGGGGGCGCAGGGCGGCATGTGCTTCGCTTATTCAGACACACCAATTCTGATGACGGTCTACTTCAACGGCGACTTCATGGACAAGGCGGACGTGTCCATCTCTCCCGACGACCGGGGCTTTCTGTTCGGGGACGGCGTCTACGAGGTGGTGCGGGCCGAGGACGGTGCGCTCTTTCGGCTCGACGCCCACCGCCGGCGCCTCGCCCGCAGCCTGGAGGCCATCAAGCTGCACGAGGTCGACACGGAGGCCCTCTGGGAGGCCGTCCGCGAACTGCTCCCCCGAAACGGCCTGGACCAGGGCCCCGCCAAGGTGTACCTCCAGGTCACCCGCGGCGCGGCGACGCCGCGTCAGCACGCCTTTCCCGACCCGCCCGTGGAGCCGACCGTCTACGCCCGCGCCTCGCCCCACGAGCCACCCGTCAAGAAGTGGGAGCACGGCGTGAAGGTGATCCTGCGCCCGGACCAGCGCTGGGCCCGGTGCGACATCAAGTCCCTCAACTACCTCCCCAACGTGCTCGCCAACCAGGCCGCCCAGGAGGCCGACGCCTACGAGGCCCTCCAGGTGCGCGACGGGTTCGTGACCGAAGGCACCCACTCCAGCGTGGCGGCCGTCGCCGACGGCACGGTAACCCTGCACCCGCTCACCAACTACACGCTGCCCAGCATCACGCGGGGGGTGACCCTGGAGCTGTGCGACGACCGCGACGTGCCGGTCGACGAGACGCCCGTGGCGGTGGACGCCCTCCCCGACGCCGACGAGCTCTTCCTGATGGGCACCACCACCGGCGTCATGCCGATCGTGCAGGTCGACGACTGGACGGTGGCCGACGGCACGCCGGGGCCCGTCGCGCAAGAACTGCTCGACGCCTTCCGCGCCCTCGAGCCAGCGTAGCCCCCTGGCTCGGTGCCCTCTGTACGGCTTCGCCCTCCCATGCCCCGCTCCTCCGACGTCCGCATTGTTCTCGCAGGGGTGCTCCTGCTGGCCCTCTCCTGTGGCCCGGAGACGCCCGGCGATCCGCCGACCTATGACTGGCACATCCGCGGCGGCACCGTCGTCGACGGCACCGGGCGCCCGGCACGGTCGGCCGACGTGCTGGTGCGCGGCGACACGATTGCCCACGTCGGCCCCGTGGCCCCCGACACCATCGACGCCGAGCGCACGTTCGATGCGTCCGGGCTGGTCGTTACGCCCGGCTTCATCGATCCGCACGCGCACGGGAATCCTCTCGAGACGCCCCGCTTCCGCAACTTCCTGGCGATGGGCGTGACCACAATTCTGCTCGGGCAGGACGGGGACAGCCCCAAGGCCCAGAACCTCTCTGATCACCTGGCCGCGGTAGAGGACGCTCGTCCCTTCGTAAACGTGGGCTCCCTGATTGGCCACAACACCCTCCGCCACGAGGCCGGCATCGGCTACGACACGCCGACGGCGGCGGAGCGGCGCGCCCTCGCGGACTTGGTGGCACAGGGACTGGACGGCGGGGCGCTCGGGCTGTCGACGGGGCTGGAATACGACCCCGGGACCCAGGCGCAGCGGCCGGAGCTCGTCGCCATCGCCGAGCCGGTGGCCGAGCGCAACGCAGTCGTCATGAGCCACGTGCGCAGCGAGGACGCGGCCGACATCGACGAATCGATTGCGGAGCTCATTGAGCAGGGACGCCGGTCCGGGGCGCACGTCCATGCCTCGCACCTCAAAATCGTCCTGGGCGACGACACGACCCGGGCCCGCGCCGTGCTCGACCAGATGGCCACGGCTCGCCGGACCGGCCTCACGGTCACGGCGGACGTGTACCCCTACACCGCCAGCTTCACCGGCATCAGCATTCTGTTTCCGGCGTGGGCGCGCCCGCCCAACGACTACGAGGAGGTGCTCGCGTCCCGGGCGGACGAGTTGCGAGACTACCTCACGACCCGCGTCAACGAGCGAAACGGACCGGAGGCCACCCTCTTTGGCACCGGCCGGTGGACCGGCCTCACCCTCGCCGAGGTGGCCGACTCGACCGGACGTTCCTTCGCCGACGTGCTGATGGACCTGGGGCCCGACGGGCCGAGCGCCGCCTACTTCGTGATGGACGAGGCCGTGATGAAGCGCTTTCTGGCCGCCGAGCACACGGTGGTCTCCTCCGACGGGAGCCCCTCAATGCGGCATCCGCGGGGGCACGGGGCCTTTGCCCGCGTGCTTGACCGCTACGCCGGCCCCGACCAGCTGCTGTCCCTGGCGGAGGCCGTGCACAAAATGACGGGCCGGACGGCCTCGATCCTCGACCTGGACGCCCCCAGTCGGGACCGCCCGCCGCGCGGACTCGTGCGCGAGGGCTACGCGGCCGACCTCCTGGCCTTCGACCCGGAGGCCGTGCGGGACCGGGCCACCTTCAGCCATCCCCACCGGCGCGCCCACGGCATGACGCAAGTCTGGGTAAACGGCACGCAGACGTGGGCGGCCGACTCGCTCGCGGCGACGGAAGGGGCCGGGCGGGCCCTGCGGGCACGGTCCAGCCCGTAACCAACCCCGCCGCCGGACGGAAGCCCCTGTGCGACCGCTCCACCCATCGCCTCGTTCACGTTCCACAAGCCGCCTGTCTCCATGCGACACGCCCGTCTGCTTTCCCTCGTCCTTCTGCTCGCCACGCCCCTCTCGGCCCCCGCCCAGCCCGCGCTCCAGACCGCCGACCTCGGCCCCTGCACGCTGGAGAGCGGCGCAATCCTTCAGAGCTGCCAGATCGGCTATCGGACAGCGGGCACGCTCAACGCGACCCGTTCCAACGCCGTCCTAGTCCCCACCTGGTTCTCCGGCACCTCGGGCGACCTCGTGGACCAGCTGGGTCCGGAGGGCCTGATCGACACCACCCGCTCCTTCGTGGTGCTCGTCGACGCCCTGGGGAACGGCGTGTCGGCCTCTCCCTCCACGAGCCCGCGGCCGGACTCCTCCTTTCCGGCCTTTTCGGTTCGGGACATGGTTCACACCCAGCACCGGCTGCTGACGGAGACCTTGGGCATTGACTCCCTGCACGCCGTCGTGGGCCTCTCGATGGGCGGCATGCAAACGTTCGTGTGGATGACGCGATACCCGGACTTTGTGGACAAGGCCGTGCCCATCGTTGGCACGCCGCGCCTCACGCCGCAGGACCGGCTCCTGTGGCGGGCCGAGCTGCGCGCCTTCCGCGCCTCGCATCCCAATGGCAGACGGGCCGCGATGAAGGCCGTCGCTGCGATCCACGGTCTCCACCTGCACACGCCCCGGCACCTTGCCACGATGGACTCGACCGCATTCCGCACGTTCGTGGCCGAGCGGGAAAAACACATCCTCGCGTTCAACCCTTACAACTGGGCGTGGCAGATCAAGGCGATGCTCCGCCATGACGTGACCGAGCCCTTCGGCGGCTCCCTATCGGTGGCCGCCGCCACCGTCGACGCGGACGTGCTGGTCGTGACGATGACGCAGGATCACATGGTGAACCCGCGGCCCGCCCGTCGCTTTGCACGGGAGATGGGCGCCCAGCAATTGGCCCTCGACACCCCCTGCGGCCACCTGGGCGCCGGCTGCAAGGCCGACACGGTGCGGACGACGGTCCGGCAGTTCCTGCACTCAGAAAAATAAGCGCCGAGCCCTGTCCAAACGCGTCGGCACCAGGTCGGCCCGGCTCGCCCCAACAGCACGCGAAGGCGTGCAGGCGTGGCCGCAAAGGGGCCCTCTCCCACGCTCCTTCTCCCTCGTTCTCCGTTCGACCCAACACCCCCGCCCCATGAGCGACTACGAGTACAAGGTCCCGCGCAAGATGCGGGACAAATACGACGCGATTACCGAGATCACCGGCGAGGTGTGCGACGAGCATCTGACCGACGAGTACGCCGACCTCGCCCGCGAGATGACGGCCGCCCTGAGCCGCAAGCGGCCCTCCCCCCTGGACAGCGGACAGACGCCCTCCTGGGCCGCCGGCGTCCTCTACGCGCTCGGGCAGGTCAACTTTCTCTTCGACGAGGACGACGAGCCCCACATGGCGGCCACCGACCTGTGCGACCGCGTGGGGGTAAGCCAGAGCACCGGCTCCCGGTACGCCCGCAAGATCCGGGACGCCCTCGACCTGAAGCCCTACGATCCGGACTGGTCGCTGCCGAGCAAGGTGGACGAGAACCCGATGGCCTGGATGATCCAGGTCAACGGCA
>CAZRPQ010000131.1:0-6412 GCA_964601725.1 uncultured Salinivenus sp.
TGGCGCGTCCCGAATCACGAGTTGGGCAGCACCGTTCGCCGACATGCGACATTGAACCGTTTCTTTATGACACACACGCCCTTGCCTCTTCATGTCCATGACCAAAGCAGACCTCATCGATCAGATCGCCGAGGGGACCGGCCTCACGAAAATCGAGACCCGTGCGGTCGTGGAGGGCTTCATGACCGCCGTCGGAGAGGCGATGAAGGACGGCAAGCGCATCGAGCTTCGGGGCTTCGGAGTCTTTGAGGTTCAGCACCGGGCTCCCCGGACCGGGCGCAATCCACGGACCAACGAGCCTGTGGAGATCGAAGCCCGGTACAAACCCGTCTTTCGTCCGTCGGACAAGTTGAGCGAAGCCGTGGACGAAGTGCACAAGTCTGAGGAAGACGAATCCTGATCGTGAGTGCGCAGCGCCGTCTCTCTTCACCGTTTCCCGTCCCACCATGACTGCCGATTCGCGGACGTGTCCCTCGTGCGGGGCCCGCGTACCTGCCGAGGCCGATCGATGCGACCTGTGCGGAACGCCCGTGGAGGCGTCGTCCGAGACGCCGGACGAGCCAGACGTACCGGACGACGAGGCATCGGCCGACCCCGACACGTCTCCCACGGCCGACACGTCTCCCTCGACGGAAGAAGGAACAGCGTCGGGGGCTGAACGCTCAGGCCCCGAGCCGGAGGAGAGGCCAACCGTCTTCTGTAATCAGTGTGGATGGGAAAACCCGCCGGGGGCCCGCTACTGTAGCCGCTGTGGCGAGGAGCTGCAAGACCTCTCGGAGACTACGCCGGCCGGTACGCGCCGGGTGGCGGCCGACCTCCCGACTGGAGATTCGTCCGAAGCATCAGCGTCTTCCACGGCCGATCCCGAAGCAGGCGCGGACCCGAAGGCAGGCGAAGCCCCGGAGACAGGCGAAGACCCAGAGACGAGTCCGGAGCCGGAGTCCGACGAGCAGGCCGCCATGGGACGCCAAATCACACTGGTCGTCGGGAGCGCGCTCGCACTCGTGCTCGGCCTCTTTTTCGTGACGCAGTGGAGCACCCAGTACGAGTGGGGGAGCGACTCCTCGTCGGACGCGCCCACCGCGCAGTCGGAAACGGGCGGAAGCGGAACGTCGTCGAGCCAGACTCCGGGAGGACAACGGCCGATGAGTGCGTCCGGCCAAGGGGAGGGGAGGACGGCGCCGACGGAGCTTCAGACGCTCCTCGACCGAACGGCGGACTCGCTTTCCAGCTCCATCGCCGGGCAAATCGACTCCCTCCGGTCCCAAATCGAGCAAGCCTCCGGGACGGAGAAGCGCCAGTTGCAGGCTGAGTTGGCAAATCTTTTCGTCGGTGCAGGGCATCCGGGCCGGGCGGCCGTCGTTCAGCGAGATCTTGCAGAGGCCACCGGCACGGTGGACGCGCGTCGGCGCGCCGCTGACCTCCTGTACCGGTGGATGCAGAAGCTTCAGAATCAGGGACAGCGGAAGCAGGTCTTCCAGGTGGCCCGCCATGCTGCGCAGGCCTACGAGGCCGTCGCCGAGCAGCGGCCCGATGACCTCGATGCCCGCACCCGGATGGGGGAGGCCTACCTGCTCACGAACGAACCGATGCGCGGGATCAAGGCCATCAATGCGGTTCTTGAGGAGGACTCCACCTTCGTGCCCGCACGCTTCCAGAAGGGGCTCGCGCTCCTTCAGATCAACCGGCTGGATCAGGCCACGCAACAGTTCCAGAAGGTGCAGCAGTACGCCGAGGACGGGTCGCCCTTCTATCGGCAGGCCGAGCAGGCGCTGAAGGTGATCAAGAAGCGTGGCAACGCCTCGTCCGGCGGAGCGGGGTCGGCCCCGGGCCCCGATTCGTAGGAGGAACAGGCCGCGTCATGACCAATTCGGAGACCTCGACACTCGGCCTAGGCAGGGCCCTACCGAGGCCACCGCGCACCCCGACACAAGGACTACCGTTCCGCGATGGATACGATGATTGACCGCCTCGATCTGGACCGCGTCCGGGACGCAGTGGGCCGCGCAGAGGAGCGAACAGCCGGTGAAATTGTGCCGGTGGTGGTGCCGCGGAGTGACGATTACGAGGAGGCTGTGTGGCGGGGGGCCGGCGCAGCGATTCTTCTCACGCTCCTGGTCGTATTACTCACCCTCCGGTTTTACACGGGCTGGGGCCTTGCGTGGCTCTTTGCGCCGTGGGGGGTCGCGTTGTCGGTGCTCGCCGCGGGAACCGTCGGCGCGCTGCTTGCCCGGTACGTCTATCCCTTGCAGCGCCTGCTGGCCGGGAGCGAGCGGCTCGACGAGACGGTGCACCGGCGGGCCCTGCAGGCGTTCGTGGAAGAGGAGGTGTTCGACACCCGCGACCGGACCGGCATTCTTCTGTTCGTGTCCCTCCGCGAACACCGGATCGAGGTGCTCGGCGACACCGGCATCAACCAGAAGGTGGAGCCGGACGACTGGGCCGAGGTGGTGGCCCGAATCCAACGCGGGATTCAAAACGAAAATCTCACCGAGGGACTCGTGGAGGCGGTGGAGATGTGTGGCCGTCTGTTGGAACGGAAGGGGGTGGACATTCGCCCCGACGACGAGAACGAGTTGACCGATACGGTACGGACGCCGGGGAGCAAGCCAGATGCAGAGGAAGAGTAAGAGACAGCTGTTATTGCGTATTTCGTACTGTGTATTCGTGTCAGGATGTGGAGGCAGGATGCAATTTCGCACCTCACCACCGGACACTTTAAAATTCCAGCCGCTACTCGCCAGTGGGGCTCCTCCGGAATAATTGTCCGGTCGTGAAATTACGCACTACGCAATACGAAATACGCGATACGAAGCACGCCGCTCCGTCTTCCCTCGGCGGTTGGGACAGATCCTATCCCTTCTCGATTTCAAGAACGAGACCGTCTGCGTCCCGGGCAAAGAGCCGTCCCTTTACTTCTTCGTACGGATGATCGGCGGCGTCGAGGCGAGCGCGCAGCGAGTGCCATTCGCGCGGGGAGAGAGAAAACCCGAGGTGATGGATGCCGCCCCGTCCCGGCACCGACGGATGCTTCATCTCTTCCATCTCGATCAGCTCAATCACATCCTGGTCCTGCGCGTCGGTCAGCATGGCGCGCTGTCGTCCGTCCCGAACCGGATCGTCCTCCACGGTCCGCAGCGAGAGCCCAATGAGGTCGACGTAGAAAGAGACGGCCTCATCGAGATCCGTCGTCATCACCGAGGCGTGATCCAGCTGAACGTCAGCGGAGATCTCTGCGTCCCGGCGGTTGTCGGAAGGGGAGGATGTGTCCGTAGCCATGAGTTGAACGGATGGCGAGAGGAATGTCCGAAAGGAGTCAGGTCGTGGGGGCCGGCTCGGAGGACGACTGGAACGCCGACGCGTCGATGTCGAGGCGCTTCATCTTCTTGTAGAGGCCCTGCCGGGTGAGGCCAAGCACGTCGGCCGAGGCCGTCACCTGACCGTCGCAGGCTTGAAGCACGCGCTCGATGACCGCCTTCTCGGTACGGGACAGCACGTCGTTCAGCGTCTGATCGGGCTCCAGAATGGCGTCCGGGGCGTCCTCGTGGGGCTGTGCGGATCGGGTCTGCTTCGCTCCCTCCACGATGGTGTCCAGGAGAATGTCGAGGTCGATCGTCGGGGCCGGTTCGCTCTGGACGTGCACCAGCGCACGCTCGATCTCGTTGCGAAGCTGGCGCACGTTGCCGGGCCAGTTGTAGCGGAGCAGCGCCTCCATGGCCGGCTGGGTGATCGAGACCAGGGCCGAGTCGGCCGGGCGCATCGACTCCAGGAAGTGACGGGCGAGGAGCGGGATGTCGGGGCGGCGCTCGCGGAGGGGCGGAACGTGGAAGGAAATCACGCGGAGACGATTCCGGAGGGCCTCGCGAAAGCGCCCTTCCTGGACGCGAGCGTCGAGGTCGGCCGTGGTGGTCGCCACGATTCGCACGTCCACCGGCTCTGCATTCCGGTCGTCCTCCACGGAAACCTCCCCCGTATCGAGCAGATGGAGGAGCAGCGATTGCACGGACAGCGGAAGGGCATCCACGTCCTCGACGATGAGGGTTCCGCCATCGGCAGCATGCACGGCCCCGGATCGTTGCGTCCCGCCGTCCCGGACCTCCCCGAACAGCTGTGTCTTGAGGGGCTCCTCGGTCTGGGTGGGGGCGCACGCGATCGTTTCCACCGGCCCGTCGGCCCGCTCGCTCGTCGCGTGGACAGCCCGAGCCACGAGACGCTTGCCGACGCCGCCCTCGCCCGCAACGAGCACAGGGCTGCGGCTCGGCTGAATCTGGCGGATCGTGTCGGCCACCGCCTGCATCTCGCGGCTCTCCGCCACGAACCCGTCGATGACGTCCGCAGGGTCGGTCGGGGCCGGAGAGGCAACGGTGCGCGCCGGCTGGGAAGCGTCCGGCAAGGAGGCCGTTTCGTCGTCGGAACGAGGAACGGATGTCAGCTCGCCGTCCACGTCCCTCAGGGCCCGCAGGGCATGCTCCTGGGTGACCCGGTGGCCGGTCTCCCGAGCTGTGCGATGCGCACGGCGAAGCCACGTCTCAGCCCTGTCGGAGCGGCCCTGCTCGCGGAAGGCGACACCGTAGAGCAGGGCGACGCGGGATCGCTGGAGATCGGGGGCCGGAACGAGCGTCCGCTTGAAGACATCGTCGAGCACCGAGAGCGCATGCTCTGCGTTGCCCCGGCGCAACGCCACCCGGGCTCGGAGGGTTCGAAGAATGGCTTCCGCAGACGAATCGTCCGGCAGGAGCGAGGCAGCGTCGTCGATGCGGCCAAACGCCTCTCCCCATGCCGCCCGCCGACACAGGGCCCCGACGTGGGCCCGAGTCGCCCGCAGGAGGGAAGCGTACGTCGCAGCGTCGCTCTGCCGAAGCAGCGACGTCGCCGTTTCAGCGTCGTCGATGATGTCGGACGGTGGGGCCTCGTGGTCGTACCGAAGGAGTGCGACGTGAGCGATCGCGTGTCCGCGCACCCGATGATCATTCCACTCTTCGGCGATCGAACGAAGCGCTGCCGCGTGCTCCTCCGCGCGCTCGTACTGATCGGCGAAGCGGAGGGCGGGGATCCGAAGTTCGTGGAGCCACCGCCTCGCCTGGGTATCCTGAAGGCGGTCGAGGAGGGTCGCCGCGTCATCGAGCACGTGGCGCATGAGCCCGTATTCCTCGAGGGCATAGTAGGCTCGGGCCTGCCCGAGAAGGGCCCAGCAGCGTCCGACAGGGTCGCAGATGGAGGCGAAAAGCTCTTGGCTCTCCTTGAGCAGGTGAAGGGCCCGAGTCGCCTCGTCGACCGCTTCGGAGCGACGAGCGTGCGCCCAGCCGCGCCAGAGCGCCACCTCGGCCCGCGCGCAGGTGCACGAATCGGTAACCTCTTCGACGGACGGGAGCAGATCGAAGGCCGGGTCAAGACGATCGCGATGTGCCACCTCGACACGCGCCATCAGTCCGCGGAGCAGAATCTGCCCCGTGCTGGCGGCGGGCGCCGTCACCGGATCGAGCAACGGCTCCACCATGTCCGCCACGTCCTCGGCCCGCCCGTCGGCGAGAAGCGTGCCGGCCATCGCTATGGTGCGTGCATGATCCATGTCGGGAGGGGAGGGATCTGTAAAGGCGTCTCGGCGAGACGCCTTTACGGTCACTTGCAGAGCGCTACATAAAGCCGAGTTCGAGGCGGGCTTCTTCGGACATCATCTGCGGGGAGAAGGGAGGCTCGAACGTCATCTCCAGGTTCACGCTCTCGACGCCTTCGGTCTCCCGCACGGCGTCCTCGGCCTGGCCGGGCAAGGTGCCCGCTGCCGGACAGTTCGGGGCCGTGAGGGTCATGAGCACGTCCGCGTGCCCGTCGTCTACCTCCATGTGGTAGATGAGACCGAGGTCGTAAATGTTGACGGGGATCTCCGGGTCGTAAATCTCCCGGAGTGATTCGACAATCCGCTGGTACAGCCCGTCGTCCGGCGTGTCCTGCACGTGGTCCGGAACCGTCTCCGGAAGCTCGATCTCAGACTGTTCTTTGTCGTCGGGGATGTCAGCGGCACCGCCGCCTCCGCCGCCGGGCATGCCGCCCATCCCGCCCATTCCGCCGGGCATGGCTCCTGAAGGGGTCATAGCTCTAGGGGAGTTGTGGGGTAAGTTGTCGTGGGTTGCGTTTCTTCGAGGCCGAAGGTTAGATCGTCGTACGGTGCGTGTTTCGTATTGCGTATTTCGTAAGTCCGGCTCACGCAATACGCACTACGCAATACGAGCCCTAGGAAAGCACAAGTGTGGTTGAACGTCTTTCACGGGAGACGAAGCTGCCAGCAATTGTCAGTTCCGCATCGTCCGGGCCCGCTCCTGCACGGTTTCGATCATGGCCTTGAGGCCGTTGTTGCGCTGAGAGCTCAAGTGGTCGTGGAGGCCAATGTCGTCGAGAAACGCGAAGTCGGCGTTCG
>CAZRPQ010000132.1:0-6388 GCA_964601725.1 uncultured Salinivenus sp.
AGAGCTCCTGGTAGTAGTGGGGGCCGGTGCCGCCCGCCACGGCGTCCGACCGCTTCGTCCACGTTTCCCCACGGTCGCCGGACATAAACACGCCGCCCGTGCGCCGATCCAGCGTAATGGCGGCGTAGACCGTGTCGGGATTTTGGGGGGAGATGGCCAAGCCAATTTTGCCGAGGTTGGAGCCGGGAAGGCCACGCTCCAGTTCTGTCCACGTCTCGCCTCCGTCCGTGCTTTTGTGGATCCCGGAGCCCGGCCCGCCGCCCATGTAGGCGGCCGGGGTGCGGTGGCGCTGCCAGGTGGCCGCGTACAGCACGTCCGGATTGCGGGGGTCCATGACCAGGTCGGTCACGCCGGTCCACTCGTTGCCGCCGAGGACCTTCTCCCAGTTTTCTCCGCCGTCGGTCGACTTGTAGAGGCCGCGGTCCCCGCCGCTATCCCAGAGCGGCCCCTGCGCCGACACCCAGATCACGTCGGAGTCCTCGGGGTGCACGATCATCGTGGAGATGTGCTCGGAGTCTTCGAGCCCCATGTTCCGCCACGTCGTGCCGCCGTCGGTGCTCTTGTAGACCCCGTCGCCGTAGCCCACGTGGCGGCCGCCGACGTTTTCGCCGGTGCCCACCCACACTGTGTTGGGATTGTTGGGATCGAGGGTCACTGAGCCGATCGAGTACGACGACTGGTTGTCAAAAATCGGATCCCAGGTGGTCCCGGCGTTGGTCGTCTTCCAGACGCCGCCCGAGCCGACGCCCACGTACCAGGTGTTCTCGTTCTCAGGGTGAAAGTCGATGTCGGCGATGCGCCCGCCGTTGATGGCGGGGCCGATGTTGCGGAGCGCCAGCGCATCGTAGCTGGTTTCGGAGACGATCCCTCCGTCGTCCTGGGCCAGGAGCGGCGGGCCCCCGATCGTGAAGAACAACAGGGCGAATCCAACTGTCAGTACGCGGTTCATCATAAAAGGGACCGAGATCTGTGGTGGGGACGAAAGGCCCGTCTCTCGAAGAGAGGCAAGGCCCGCGTGGACTTCAGGAGAGCATTTTCGGGAGGCCAAGGGACGTTCAGGACCTCCGCAGGGGGGTAACAGGATACCGGGGCGCCCCCCATCATGCAAATCCTGCGGGGTTCGGGGTCCGGCCAGCCTCCATTCTGGGTCCGGCCAGCTTCAAATATGGTATGAAATTAATTTTTGCACGCAACACCTTCCGGCGATACACAAAGAGTTTGTGAACACAGTCCGCAAAACATGGAGGCCCAGGATGCATCAACGCGTGTCGGGGCGCACCGGGAGTGTCCCCCTGATTCTTCTCGTCGCTCTGTGTGTCACAGTCGTCGGCTGCGACGGGATGTCGGGGTCCGATCCGTCGTCGACGTTCAGTTCCGAGCAGGGGTGGCACAGAGACGCGATTCAGTTTAACGACCAGAACCGGTCCTTCCGATACTACGTGCCGACGACTCTCCCAGACGACGCGCCGGTCGTGCTGGCGCTCCACGGCGCCACTCGCGGCGCAGACACGATGTTCGACGAGACGGTTGGGGGCGGGTCCCGGGAGTGGATCGAGATCGCCGAGGAAGAGGGAATTCTTCTCCTCGTCCCCAATGCGTCCCACTCGACCCAGCCCGTCTGGAACGACTGCACCCCCCTCCCCAGTCGGGGTCGGCCCGACGATGCCGGGTTCCTCATTGAGCTCTCGGACTGGACCACGAGCCGGGCGGACGTCGATCCGGACCGCTTCTACGTCTATGGCGTCTCCAATGGCGGACACATGGCCAACCGCCTCGCCATTGAGCACCCAACCCGCTTTGCCGGCATTGCGTCGCTCATTTCCAACATCACCGCCTCCCTCGGCCCAGACGCGGAGTGCCCGATGCCGTCTGCCCCCATTCCGGCCCTCGTTGTCAGCGGGACGGAGGATCAGATCACCCCGTACGACGGCGGACAGACGCCCGATCCGCGCGGGGAGCTGCTCTCGGCCCCAGACACGCGCGACCTCTGGGTCGAAAACAATCAGGGCGATCCCTCTCAGCGCACCGTTCGACAGCTCGACGGGAATAACGACGGCACCAGCACGGTCTCGTGTGAAACCACGCCGGCCCCCGACACGGGCGCCGACGTGCGACTCTGCTCCTTCGAGGGGGGACATACAGTGCCAACCCTCGAACACGTCACCCCGGGGGAGAGCGCAAGTGATGCCGAAGGGGCCCGCCTGGCCTGGCGCTTTTTCCGGGACCACTAGCCGGTGGTGCTCGTGTGGGTCGGCCGGGGCAAGGATTGGCTGGCTCAGCTGCGAATCGGGGGCCGCGCCAGTGAGGACTCCGGGCAGTTTGTCGGGGCGAGACACTCAGCCAGAGATCGGTTTGAGAGCGGGTCAGGCGGATGGCCAGGGCGCAGCTCTGATGCTGGCTCGGCAACGGGGGGCCCCGATGGATCTCGGCCTGCGAGCAGCCGGGATGGGCTTTCGGGCATAGAGCAGAAGAAAAATGCCGAACGTTCGGGCCGAGAACGTCAGCTTCGGGGAGTAGAATCGCAGAGTCGCATCGCAGGGCCAGAGCGACTGAAAAAGATCGGACCTCTGCTCGATAACGGTAGATGTGCGAGCACGACGCGCCTTCCCGGTGGGCTCGGCGCTTTCGTAAGGGATTTGCTTCTTTTCGAAACTCCCACGATGTCCTCGAGCTAATCGTGACTCCAACCTGAATTAGACCTCGTCCCTCCATGCTGGTTTTCTTTCTCGCCACGGCCGTACTGATCATACTGGCCTACTACATTTTCGGCAGCGAAGAGCCTGGAGAAACGAAGGGGGCAAGTGCTCCCGCACGCCGGGACGCCCCCGCACGTCGGGAGCGAAACGACCAGAACGAGAAATCGAAGGAGAGGAGCGGGCCCGACATACACGTAAAAAAGGTGCAGAAAAAGACAAGCGCTGCGTTCAGGTCGGCCACTGAGCGGGCCCAGAACGCAGGAGAGAAAGAAGATCTGAAAGAAATAGCGAGAGAGTCTTACTTTCTTGCTGAGTCTCTCGAAAGGATGTTTTCCTCCAGCCAGTTCTTTGAGGGAAAAGCTCGGTTCGACTCGTTCCGAACTGCAATCAAAGCTGCTGAGGATGTGAGGGATCGGCTGATCGACCGGCAGAAAAAGGAGATGCAGCAGGCAGATACCGTCGTTCCTTCGGTCTCCGGCTCCGTCGGAGACCAATACGCAAGAAATGCGACGGAGAGTGCCCTGATGATTGCGTGGTGTGCAGGGGGGCTCATCGGGAAAAGCAGATACGAGTCGGCGCGAGAGGCTTTTCGCGTGCCTGTCTCAGCGGAGGATGTCCAACGCTGGGAGCAGTTTGGGCAGGTTCTCCGCAAGGAAAGTGAGCACCACATGCTCGATCCTTCGAAGAGATAGATTCTCTCACACGAAAAATTGCCCCGGGTTGCCCCCTCTGACCTACCCCCCTCCTCCAATACCGTTTTGAAGACATCGTGTCGGGTCGTCCATAAGCCGAATACGGCAGTCGGAAGACGGCTGATTTTCCCGTACACTTCTAGCGCGCAACGTTTTAACGTTACGACGTTTGGCGTCCCAAACTCGCTTAAAAGGAGACAGACCCTGCTGGCTCTACCGACATTTTCGACTGGAATCGGTATGCCTCATCCGGGAGCACGGCGACACTGTAACCGACCTCCACAGGACTCCCTCCGAGGTGTGTATTGCCGAGGGTTGGGGATCTGATTCCCCATATATTCTCCAATCGTTCCCCCGTGCCCGCAACGTCCTTCGATTTCTTTGCAAGGCCGGAAATGCCACTTGACCGACAAAAACGGTCCCGCCATCGCCGTTGAGCGACGCTCAGGGACGGTTCACGTGGCGGAAGGTGGTGCCGGGGGTGGGACTCGAACCCACACGGGGCACAGGCCCCAACGGATTTAAGTCCGGCTTGCACGGGCCGAAAGACAGGCTTCAGCGTCGCTGTAGGGCACTTTGGAAATTTCGGTCCCCACTATAGTCCCCACGATCCCCGATTTGCCCCGTATTTCGGGGCCGGAGATGGGGTCTCAGTTGAAGGCAGATTGGGGGCTCGTGTCGGCCTCGGTGCCCCACCGCGCCCGTCTCTCCGTCTGGAGGGGCGGGCGTTTTGTGTTGCAGCCCGCTGGGTGTGTCGAACAGGCCCTTTTGTGAAGCAAAGGTAAAGATCAAGGCCTGTCCGGGAGCTTAGCCTTATGGATTGGGGGACGTTTGCCTTCCGCTCATGAAGATGTTATCTATCAAGATGTCCGATTGGTGCACACTGCCCCACGTCGGCTTCACCGTTTCTCTTCCGCCGCGGCTCCTCTACTCGCTCTTTCTGCTCACCGTCGCTCTTCGCTTATGTACGCCGCTCGCTCCCTTTTCTCCGTCCGCATTCGCACGCTCGTAGCTCTCTTTCTGCTTACCGCCTTGACGGGCGGCCTCCTCACCGGGTGTTTCTCCGCCTCCTCTGTCGTGGATGAAGGCCTCGACTCCGCAGCGGACGCGGCTGGGGAGCAGGTGGGCAAGGCCCTCGGGGCCGAGATTGTGCGTGCCGCTGACCTACCACCTCCTGGCTCAGCCCGCTACAACCAATTTATGGTGCAGCAGGCCCAGATCATGTTCACCTACGCCTTCTCGGCCAGTGGCGTATGGCCGGCCCCGGCGCAGTACGAACCCGGGGAGTGGGCCACGTACCAGATCCAGACTGCCGAAGGCGAGACGGCCCTCGACACCCTCGAACGGGCGTTCCTCACCACCACCGACGACGGGAACGAATGGTGGCGTGTGCGGGGCGTCCAGGACGGAGAAGCCTGGCTCTACGAGGCCCTCCTCGACCCGGACCAGGAAGAGGTCCTGCGGATGCGGGCCCAGGACCCGGAGGGCGAGGTCGGTGAAGTACCCGTAACCGAAGAAACAGTCTACCGCCCGCCCCAGAGACTCACTGAGGAGAGCGTGGAAGGCGCAACAGTGGGTACCGAGCAGGTCAACACGCCTGCTGGCACCTTCACGGCACGGCGGGTCGAATACAGCGGTACCCCAAGCGCAAGCACCGTCACTTGGTTTCTCTCCGACGAGGTGCCGGGCCACGTGGTGCGTTACCGGGCGTCCCGGAACGACAACCGGTACACGAGTTCGCTGCTTGACTACAACACCGATGCCACCACGCAACTCGACTCATACTAACCGGTCGCCTCCTGTCCCCTCCCGGACATAGCACTGCTCAGTCCGAGCTTGCCCGTCTCGGTTCTCCCGGGGCGGGCGTTTTTGTGTAACGGCGTTATCCAGCGGTGACTCTGTGCGCGTGGGGAGACGCCGCCGCTCAGATCGAACTCGCCCGCCTAGCCCGAACAGGGTGATTCTTTTCCGTCTCAGCGGGTGTCCACGCGGCGACATCAAGGGGTTGTTGTTTTGCCCGGGCTGCGTGGTGTGGGCCTCAGAACGGGAAGATTGACCTCTTTCCATGCATGCTAACGTGCTCCGCAAGATGACGTCGGAAGCGGAGGAAAATACCCTCTTTAAGGGGCCCGGTCCTAATTCTCCACATAGATTTCCACACTAGATTGTCCGCTGAATGGACATATCTGACGAGCTCTCTGCCCTCAGGTCAACGGCGACTGAACAGCTCCCGCTCCTCGACAGCAAGCAAAAACGCGAGAACGCTCTCCTCCTTCCGTTTTTCGCGGCGCTTGGCTACCGCCCGTTCGACGTTCGCGACGTCGAGCCGGAGTTTTCCATCGGGGTAGACGACGGAGAGGAAAGAAACGTCGACTATGCGGTCAAGAAGGGCGGCTCCCTGACCGTCCTCTTCCACGTGGAAGAGAGTGAGGTCGACCTTGAGGCCTACGATCCCGCTCCACTGCTCCAATCCCTGAAAGCGTCGGAGGCCCGCGTTGGGGCATTGACCGACGGCGTCGAATACCGGTTTTACGCGGACCTGCAGAGTTTTTATGCGGTCCTGAAGGGAGAGACGACCGCCGACAGGGACCCGTTTTTGGCGTTTAATCTTCTCAGCTACTCGTCGAGCAAGGTTGAAAAGCTTCAGCGGCTGGCGAAGCCAGGGTTTGAGACCGAGGAGATCCTGTCCTTCGCTCACCGCCTCAAGTACACCCGACTCTTCAGGAGGTACCTTCAGCGGCAGGGGGAAAGCCCTGACGGGACCTTCGTCCGGTTCATGATGGAACGGGTCCATGGAGGAGAGGCACCGAAAGGAGACCCCGGGATGTACGAAGCCCCCCTGCAGGAAGCCCTCCAGCAACTGATGGAGGGTTAGGGCGAAGGCCACGATCGGCCTTCAACGGGAGAGGACACGAAGGAAGAACAGGTTTAGGGAGGGCCGGGACAATCCAAAAAGGCACTCGATGAAGAGGACGGCGAGGAGGACAGGGACTTCAAGGG
>CAZRPQ010000133.1:0-6377 GCA_964601725.1 uncultured Salinivenus sp.
TAGAGCACCTGCCTTACAAGCAGGGGGTCGCTGGTTCGAATCCAGCACCGCCCACATTCATTTCTTATAACCCATTGGTCACCAGTCGTTTGTGTGTCCCGTACTTCGCTCGATGCGCTTGCACTCAAGCGTAGCGAACGAGCCCAGCGCACATCGCGTTTTCGTAGCTGTCGCAGGGGATGAGGCCCCCTACAACCGATGTCGATGCTCTTCTATCCGCCAGGGAGTGACTTCCAATCCGCCATTCTGGAGGATGCCTGGATACTCGTCCACGCTCAGTGGGGGCTTCCACAGGGAGCCTCGGTGTTTGGCCGCGACCTCGACGACGCCTCCCAAGTAGACACGCAGAAATACCTTCATTCGAGAGTCATCCCGAAGGGGTTCGAGGACATATTCTGAGCGACCGACGACCGAAGGGAGGAGCGAGTCGAAGGGGCCCGCAGGGTCATCCTCTGGGAATCTCCCTAAACCTGGCAAGAACGCCTAATTCGGGGAGATGAGAGACGAAAAATGGCTTCCGCCAACGGTCAAAAAGATTCCTCGACTCCGCTTCGCTCCGCTCGGAATGACTCCTCATTAAGATTCTTTTGCGTGTCTACTCAGGTCACGGTCCATCAGCGGACCGGTGAATGCATCGGGATGGATGCAGAGGAAGTCTAGCACGTACGCCGCAATGAGCAGGAGCGGGTCCACGCCGCCCGCCGTCTACGCCCGGTCGAAGCGCTCGTGCAGCGTCTTCATGTGCTCGGGCGTGCGGTGCGGAGGCACGGTTTCGAAGCGCACGACCTCCGTGCCGTCCGGATGCTCTTGGGTAATGTCGTTGCCGGTCGACTTCCAATCTCCCCCGCGGCTGCTGGTGTACTCAAACAGATCGCGGTGAAACTGGCACACGACGCCCGTTGAGAATTCAATGTCCTCGTGACGGGTGTGAATTGTGTTCAGTATGTCCCGATAGCCCGCAATAGCCCGCTCGGAGCGCGTCTCCGAGGCCGTGCTCTCCGTTATCAGTTTCTTCAGACGATCCGGCGCGGCCTCAACCCCTTCGATTCGGTTCGACGACTCGGCGCTCCGAATGACGGCCCCCTCCCGGAGCGTATCGAGCGCCTGCCGCGACTGCTGGGCGTGCAGCGCTCCCGGCCCCGATACCCGTGGAGCTGCACCACGGATTGCATGATGCCGTGCGTAAGCGGGAGGTTGGGAATCGTCTTCTACTGGAATGACTTCATCGACGTGGCCCAGAAGGAAGGAGCCAGAATCAGTTATTGTCACCACTATTGTCACCACGTGGCGACAACAATTGTCACGATCCCCGCCGGGTTTCCTCCCAAGAGTCCGTATGATTCGGCATGCCTCCGCCGGCCGGAAATCGTCACTCTCGGCGCTAAACACCGCTGACCCTTTGAGGCTCAGTGGCATCCTCCTGCGTCTGGATCGCACCCTCGGGCTTGACGTTACATGGAATGTCGATGAGAAGATGGCCCGCCGCAATCGGATGGTTCCGACCACCGACTGCAAGCCTCAGGATCAGGCGCTGGGCCATCTGGATCCCCCATTGTGTCAATGCCTTCCCGAAGGCACCCAAACTCACAGCCGCCCGCCAGCCGCTTACTCTCATAAAGGGACTTCACCCATGGACTCTCGGACTGCATTCCAGAACGGTCGCAGCGACTGCCCGAAATGCGGGACAAATCTCGGTGCTGTCATGCGAATCTCAGACAATGTAGTCACCGAAGTTTTCTGCCCGAGCTCAAACTGCTCATACAGCAAAGATGTGGACGCTCCCCTGGAGGAGTTTCCACCTACATCCGACCCTGGATGACTGCCATTCTCGTGCATCACAGAGATAAACATCGGGTGCGCACAACCGGGCATCTACGGAGCTCTGGGCTCCGCCCTCTCCTCATAAAGCAAAACTGATGAGGCAAAACGAGGAAGGCCCTCATCCACCTTCGCACCGACCACGAGGTGTTCTCGCGGAAACGGGGCCTCAACAACCCCGAGGAGGGCATCAAGATGAAGGTCGGAGATGGAGCCGTCGTCCGGTGCCTCCGGCTCGAGGACGAAAATCTCGACGCGCTGATTGTCGGCAACTTCGGCCTGACGACACAGTCGACCGCCGTCGAGGTGGGCGTGAGCGAGGGCGCTTGCAGCTTCACAGCAACCGGCACCTGGCACAACTTCTTCGAGAACGACACCTTGCAGGTGAGCAGCGCCCGGCAGTTCCGGCTCCGGCCCGGGGAGTTCCGCCTCTACACCTCCGAGCCGCAGCCGTCTCCCCCTATGGGCCTCGTCCCCAGCGCCCCAACCCACCGAACCACGATCCCTGATGTCTCGGCCGCGGAGGAATATGACTTCGGCGACACCGGCGTCGACATTGCCTTCGAAGGGACAGACGGCCGCCACGAGCGGACCCTTGACCTGAGCGGCCTGCCGAGCGGGACGTACTTCTTGCGGCTCCGGGCCGGCGAGGACATCCGGACCCGGAAGCTCACGGTGGTGCAGTGACGGGGGCCTGTCCCTCCTCCGGAGACCCCTCGTTTCGGGGCCTCGTCGACGTCCTCCGCCCCGCCGGTGTAACGCCTCCTCTCCCCCGTGGACCGAGGGACGGATGCAGTCGGCATCCGCCCCGTTCCCGCTCTCCCAACACCAACGGACAGACGCCCCATGCCCGACGCGTCGGAAACGACCGTCCGGTTCGGCTTTTCGGCCACCCTCCGTGTCATGTGCGCGGCCGACCGACACGACGAGATCGAAGAGGTGACGGGCCTTACGCCGACCCACCAGCACGAGCACGGCGACCCGGGACTCCTGGGCCGCCCCTGGCCCAAAGACCTCTGGGCACTGGAGTCCCCGCTCCCGCGCGGTGCCACCCTGAATAAGCATCTGAACTGGCTGTGGGAGCGGGTCCGGCCCCATCAGGACTACTTCCGCGATCTGGCCGCCGAAGAGGGGGTCGACGTCGATTTGTTCTGCGGCTACCGCAGCGACTGTGCCGAGTGCGGCTTCGAAGTGCAGCCCGAGGCGCTCGCCATCGTGCAGGCCCTGGAGATTCCCCTGGAGGTGTCGGTCGTCTTCGAGTAGATCGCCCCTCCGGCCCCCGGAACGCGTTTCCAATGTCCTGAGAGACCGATCATGTGGAGTGCCATTCGCGCAAACAGCGTCGAGTTCTTTCGGCACGTCGGGCGCTACCTCGTCCTGATGAGTGAGGCCGCCCGGGGCCCCGTCTACGACGTGGCGACCTACCGCCAAAACCTCGCCCGGCAGATGCGACAGATCGGGGTCGAGTCGCTGCCCATCGTGGCGGTGGCGGCGGCGTTCACCGGCGGCGTCACGACGGAGCAGACGATCTACCAGATGCGCTACCCGCTCATCCCCGAAAGCACGATCGGCGCCATTGTGGTGCCCTCTGTCATTCTGGAGTTTGGCGCCCTCATCACGGCCTTCATCCTCGCCGGCCGCGTGAGTGCCCGCATCGCGGCGGAGCTCGGGTCGATGCGCATCGGCGGGCAGATCGAGGCGCTCGACGTGATGGGCGTCAGCGCCTCCGGCTACCTCATCCTGCCGCGGGTGCTGGCCGGCATCCTGACGTTTCCGTTGCTGTACGTCGTCGCCAGCACCGTCGGCGGAGCCGCCGGGCTTGGGATCGCCGCCGCGTCCGGGGACGTGACCACCGCCGAGTTTATCGCCGGCGCCCGGTCGTTCTTCACGGGGTTCATGGCGTTCTACGGAGTGGTGAAGGCCGTCGTCTTCGGGTTTTTGATTACGTCCATTCCGTGCTACGTCGGCTTCAACGCCGGCGGCGGGGCGCGGGGCGTCGGGCAGAGCGCCACCCGGGCGGCGGTGGGGGCGTGCGTGTTCGTGCTGGTGGCCGACTACCTCCTCGCCCTCCTCATGCTGTAGGCCCACGGCCCTGGTCATTCCCTCCTGTCGAGGTCCCGATTCGCTTCGTCCGCTCCCCTCTTGCTCTGGTGAAAGACACTTCCCATGATTGAGGTCGAAAACGTGCACAAAGCATTCGGGGACACCTCGGTGCTCAGAGGGGTCGACGTCGAGATCAACGACTGCGACGTCTTTGCGATCATCGGCCACTCGGGCTCCGGCAAGAGCGTCCTCCTTCGCCACCTCGTGGGGCTCTTACAGCCGGATCGTGGCGAGGTGTGCGTCGGGGGCACGGACCTCGCTGGGCTCCCCGCCGACGAGCTTGAGGCG
Source organism: uncultured Salinivenus sp. (assembly GCA_964601725.1). Lineage (GTDB taxonomy): Bacteria > Bacteroidota > Rhodothermia > Rhodothermales > Salinibacteraceae > Salinibacter. The sequence goes on from CAZRPQ010000133.1 coordinate 4,210, forward strand.
GTCCGGCGGCGCTTCGGCATGCTCTTTCAGGGCGGGGCCCTGTTCGACTCGATGACGGTCTACGACAACGTGGCCCTCCCGCTCCGGTTGCTGACCGACAAGTCGAACGCTGAGATCGAGGAGCGGGTCATGGCCGAGCTTGCGCGCGTCGAGATCGCGGACGCGGCCGACCAGATGCCGGCTTCTCTCTCGGGGGGACAGGTCAAGCGTGCATCCCTGGCGCGGGCCATCATCCGGGAGCCGAAATACCTGTTTTACGACGAGCCCAGCAGCGGCCTCGATCCCCGCACCTCCAGCGTCATCGACGAGCTCATCGAGGAGCTCTCGCAGACGCTCTGTCGGATGGGCGTGATGGTGACCCACGACATGCACTCGGTCCTGTCGATCGCCGACCAGGTCGGGTTTCTCCACGAGGGCACGATGCGCTTTGTGGGGACGGTCGAGGAGCTGCGGAGCTGTACGGACCCCATCCTCTGCGAATTTATGGAGGCCAATGCCTACCAGCTGTAATTCCGTTTCCAACTCAACGTGTCGACTTGTACGAAAATGAACGCCCGACTTCTACGAGACCGTTCTCCTCACAAGTCAAGAACGTTCAACGTGTTGCTGTTGGAACGCTCGGCGCTCTGAGATCGACCGAGGAAGAGAAATCCGCCGGGTTATACCGATATGGTCGGCGGAAATCCGCACAATCCCCAAAGAGCGGAGGCCTGCCCCCAAACGCCAGCGATTCCCCGGTTTCCGTGTCACGCACCTGAACAGATGACCCTGCCATGAGCACATCCCGCACCGAAGAGAAAGAACAGAACCGCTTCTGGAATGAATTCCGGATTGGCGTCCTCGCCGTAGTGGCTCTTGCCCTCCTGTTTCTGGGCGTCCGGTTCCTGCAAGGCGTTCCCCTTCTCGGAAACACCTACACGTTGGTCGCCCGGTTCGAGAGTGCGGACGGCATCACCGAAGGCACGCCGGTCACCGTGCGGGGCCTCTCGGTCGGCACGGTGGGGAACGTGTCTCTCAGCGACGAGGGCGGGGTGCGTGTCACCCTCCGCATTCGGGAGAACGTGCAGCTGACAGAGGGCACAACGGCCTCCGTGTCGGGCATTTCGGCCCTCGACGACGTCAGCGTGTCGCTGCAGCGTACGCCCGGCGGCGCTCCGCTTGCCTCTGGTGCCCGCATCCCAACCGCGGGGGGAAGCACGCTGGAGCGACTCCGGAAGCGGGCCGTCCCCATTGCCCAGCGGGTCGACAGTGTCCTTACCGAGGCATCCGGCACGTTTTCGGAGGCCCAGAATGTGCTGGGCGGGTCCGAACCAGAGGTGCGAGCGCTCCTCTCCAATCTCCAGACCGCCTCGTCCGGGGTCGAGTCCTTCGTGCAGAAGGAGCGCGATCGCCTGCACCGGGTGCTGGCCAATCTCGAGCAAACTTCCGCGTCCATGGAAAAGCTCGTCGCCGACCTCGAGCACGTCACCGCCACCAACCGCGACACGCTGGAGCAGACCGTGCAGGACGCTGAGCTTACCTTCCACCACACGCGTCAGGCAGCCCAGTCGCTCCAGCAGAGCACCAAAAACCTGGAGGTCATCCTGTCCGACCTTCGGGAGGGGGAGGGCACCGCCGGACAGCTCCTCACCAACCCGCACCTCTACCGCCGGCTGGACTCCATCTCGGTCCGCGTCGACAGCATTCTCGCCGACTTCCAGCGGCGCCCCGGGTACTACCTCGACCCGAAAGTTGAGCTCTTCTGATGAGCCTCCTCGCAGCGAGGGCCGCCCGCACTGGGCTTCCACGCGCCACGCGTCCCCCAGAGGGCCGATCGGCACTGCCGAAGAGGGCGTCGGGGGGATTTCTCGCCGGACGGCGGCTTCGCTGTAACGAACGGCCGCTGGGCAGAACGGAGAGCGGCAGTGTTTTCAATCAGATGCCGGAACCGCCCATGACAGACCCGCTCGCAAGTGTCCTTCTCGCCAGTCTTTGGGCGGCATTCAAAGACTGGTTCTTTAGCCTCGGTGCGCAGTATGGGGTCAATCCCGTCATCTTCGGCAGCATCTCGGTCGGAGCCATTCCCTTCTTCTGGGCATCGGTGGCGTGGCTCGTGCAGAATCTCCGTCAGGGGCGTTCGCCCTTTCTTCCGGTGGTGGCCACCTCGCTATGTGTCCTGTCGGCGTACA
>CAZRPQ010000134.1:0-6372 GCA_964601725.1 uncultured Salinivenus sp.
TGCGGGCTGTGCCCGGCCACGAGCCAGTTGGTGGCCTGGTTGGCGAGGCCGCTCACGGCGGCCTGGAGGAGCGACACTGGCACATACGCCCCGTCCCCGCCCCGTTCCCGGTTTAGCAGCGCCACGAGCAGGCCTTCCTTGAGCTGGTGTGCCGCCAGCACGTCCATGAGCGCCACGGGCAGCTTCGTCGGCTTGCCGTCCGCGGGGCCGTTCATGTGCATGAAGCCGCTCTCGGCCTGGATGACAGCGTCGTACCCGGCGCGTTCGCGGTCCGGGCCGTAGCCGGTGACGTGGCCGTAGAGCAGATCCGGATTGACGCCCGACAGCGTCTCATAGTCGGCGCCGAGGGCTGCAGCCGTGCCGGGGCGATAGCTCGCCAACACCACGTCGGCATCCTGCACCAGATTGTGGAGCAACTCCTGTCCCGTTCCCGTCGACAGGTCGAGGGCGATGGACTGCTTGCCGTGATTGCAGCAGCAGAAATACGCGGACCGGTCATCGTCCACCTCCGAACCCTCGCTGCCTGGCGCCCGCCATCGCCGCGTCACGTCGCCGTCCGTGCGGGGATTCTCGATCTTGAGGACCGTCGCGCCCAGCTCGGCAAAGAACTGTCCCACGCTTGGGCCAGCGAGGACGGAGGCGAGTTCCAGGACGAGAAGGTCACCGAGCATCGCTGACGTGGATGTTTATGGAGGCACATCTTGTGATCCTAGTAGGCTCAGCTCTCCGGATCCTCGGCTCGGGGGGGAACTCTATTCGTACGTGAGCTTCCGAACGATTTTCATGATCCGCTTTTTTGCGGACGCCGCCTGTTCGGAGTCCCGAATGATGCGGTTTCCGACTTTCACGACCGTGGCCCTATCTTGCAGGCTATGAAAGGCAATCTGCTCCTCGAAGGAGCGAAACGCCACTTCGTTGACGCGGACGGGGGTCCCTTTCTCCGCGAGCACCTTTCGGTAGAGCCCATCTTCAGTCAAGTCAAGGTAGAGGATGGGGATGTCCTCCCCCTGCTCGGCAGACGGGCGGTAAATGAAGTGTAGATCGAGAATGTCGCGCTGAAGTCTACCGCTCTTCTGAGTGAAGCGGTACGTGATAAAGACGTGCGTGGCACTGGTAAGGGCCAACCCCTCTTCCGAAAGCGCCTCCTTTATTGCCGTGAGTGCAACCGTCGTATCCGACTGCGGCGCCCTTCGAAACCGACTGTTCTGCGCCTCGACCATTGTCAGCACAGAGTCCGTGAGTGCACGCGTCACTACTCCTTTTTCCACCGGAACGATGACCTTCACGGTTTTCTGCCACCGCGCCTGTCCAGCGCTCTCCGAAATCGGAAGGACGAGCATTGCCAGACTCAGCGCTACGAGCCGGACACAAGGGATTCGCTTAGGGAAGAGGTGGGAGCACATACGAAAACACGAACAACTCTAGGAGAGAACGAAACCGAACGTGCGGCTGTTTTCACGGAGATCCACCTCGACCCGGTCTCCCTGATGGTTTATGCGAACGATGTCTTTGAGCCGGACGATAATCTGGTCGCCCGACTCGGTGCCCTGAAGCTCCTGGGTCAGCACGAGCCGACCATCGTTCCCCAGCTCAAAGTCCCCGAGCTTCTCGCTGGCCATCTGGCCCCGGCGCAGATACACGGTCGCCGCGCCCGCTTTGTACCGTGCGTCTTCGGTGTGACGGTTCTTAAATTCCCGGTCGGGTTCGACCTTGAACTGGAGCGAGGCCCGTCGCCGACTGATGGGGGCTCCGCTCGTGACCTCGCCCTGGGGGGCAATCACTCGGATCTGAGGGCGCGGGGGGTCCACCACGGCAAACTGACGCTGCCCGAGCAACAGGTCCTCGCCCTCAGGTCGCTTCAGGTACACATCCACGGTCACTTGATTCCCTGTGGGGCTAAGAGGAAGGGTCGTTCCCGAGGCTGAGCCCCCCGGGCCCTCCACCCGGAGGGACTGATCTTTAATTCCAGGGACAGACAGTCGGAGTCGATTCAGGGTGCGGCGGTAGAGGGCCTGCGCCGTCTCTGTCTTGGCCACAATTTCTGGGCGGCGAACGGTGAAGGACCCTGATACCGGGAAGCGCTGGGTTGTGCCACCCAGTTGCGGCGCCTCGTAGTGCGCCTTGTAGGAGACGCGCTTTTGCTCCTCGCCAGGCCCCATCAAATCATTGGTCTCCATGACCAACAGGGAGTCGCCCCGGGCCGAAAGATTGCCCTCCGGAACGAGGGAGGGCTGGACTCCGCTCTGCTCTTCTTCGGCGGTCGTCAGACGCTCGGCGGCCAGAAACGTTCGTGCCTTGAACGACTGTCCCAGCACCACGGTTTGGTCGCCGACCGCCACGCCCTTGTACTCCTTCACGGCGTAGGTCTCCTCGGATACGTCAAACGTGCTGACGGCGTACAGGAGGATTGGAAAGTACAGCGCCAGCATGACATAGTACCGAAGCTCCTTTGCGTTGCTCACGACGGTAGGGAGGACTACTTAACAGAACTCGAACTGTTGTTTGTGGGCTTGCTTGGGTGATCGTTCGCAGAGTGTGCGGACGAAGACAGAGGCGCGTTAAACTGCTCGAAGCGGTGGGCGGCCTCCGCAAACTGCTCCCGCAGAACTTGCATCGCCTTTCGGGTCTCTGCAATTTCGTCGCCCAGTCCCTGCGACTCCTCGGATAGCTTTTTCTGAACCTTCTCAACGGACTGTACCATCGCCGTCTGCGACTCGTACAGGGTTTTCAGGTCCTCCATGTTCGACCCCAGCATATCGGAGTGATCCGAGAGGTTGTCGCTGGCCTTCTGGAGCGTGTCGCGGAGCTCCTTGAATTCTTCGAGCACCGTGATCTGTTCGCTCAGGTCCCTGTGAATTTCCCGGATCTGCTGAGCGAGACGTTCCGCCTCCTGAGACAATTCTTCCTGCGCGCTCTCCAACTCGGAGGAGAGGGCGTCTTCCTCCCCAGAAGCTTCGGCGGCTGTGGACGATGTCTGCGGAGACGCTTCCGTTTCGTCGACGGGTACGTACTGCATCTCCCGCATCATGCCCATGAGAATAAACACGAGGGCCTCGCCCATAAAGCCGACGAACACCACGGGCTTCCACGTAAGGAGGTACCCAAATATCTCAGTTTCGAAGGTAAAGATCTTAGCCATCACCCCGAGGATGGCCATGGCTCCGAAGATGCCGATTAGGAAGTGAGTGAAGGACCACCTGCGTTCAAGTTTATAGCCGTCGGGAATGCCCGTGGACATAAGATCTTGAGGATTGTAAATTCAAAAGAGTAGAGAAACCTGCCAGGCGTGTTCGGAAGGAGACTGTGCCTGTTCTTCCCTCCGAGACCAAACCGAATGGCGTTGAGCGATTACTCCTGACTGTCGGGTTGGGTCTCCGTCGAGGAAGCTGAACCCTCCTCTTGATCGGGAACCCCCACGTCTCGAACGCACCGGAAGCCTACGGACACCGATGCCGAGTCCTTGGGCTGCACGTCGCGTACGCCGACGCCAATGTTGAAAGAGTCTGAGTTCCAGGCGCCTCCGCGGACGACGCGACGCGACTCGTCCTCGTCCCGGTGGTGCGGATTGAAGTCGGAGATGTTATCATAAGAGGGCGTGTATGCATCCAGCGTCCATTCCGCCACATTGCCGGCTACGTTGTACAGTCCCCAGTCGTTGGGCGGAAACGCATCGACGGGCGCAGTGAAGGCGTACCCGTCGGCGGTGTACCCCTCCGGCGGGTTGAAGTTGGCGAGGTAGTCCCCCTCCTGGTTGCGCGTACTAATTCCTTCCCAGGGATACACCTGACCAACGTGGCCCCCTCGAGCGACGTATTCCCATTCAGCTTCCGTGGGCAGACGCTTGTCCTGGGCCTGGCAGTACGCCCGCGCCTCGTTCCATGTCACCGCGAGGACCGGATACTCCGAGTAGTATTCGCTTCTGAAGTATACTTCCCAATTCTCCTGCATCCGGGCCTCCCCCCAGGCTGTAGAGTCGGGCATCTTCTCCTCGCGCTCTTCGGGAGAGAGTTGGCTGAGATATTCGCGGTATTCGGCGTTGGTGACTTCATGCTGGTCGACGTAGAACGAACTGACGCTAACGCGCTTCCGCCCCGCGTTCTGGAGAGAGAGGGGGTCTTCGGCGAAGAGTCCTATGATGAAGGTGCCGCTGGGAACCTTGATCGATTCCCCGTGCCGGGACGTGTCGGGACGAGATGCCTTGACGGGGTCTTCTTCACCGGGATCCGGGGAGGAGCGGTCGGGTTCTTGCCCGTCGGACGGCTCGTCTTCAGAGCCTATGCCGAAACTGACTTTCAGGCCGACGCCGAGGAGCTGATTGACTGAGTCAAATGGGCCCGTGATGCTCCCTTTGGGATCGTCTGTGATGTCGGTTGCGCTTGGGGGCGTGTCGCTGAGGTTTTTCGATCCGTCGACCGCTTCGTCCGGGAGGGTGAGATTGAAACGAGACTCGACGAAGAATGAGATGGAACTGTTGAGGGGAACTTCTACGCCACCCCCCACTGATGGCCCGTATCCAGGCTTCACTCCGCCAAGCGTAACGTTGACGCCTCCATCAACGTACGGGGCTATGTTCTCGCTGAAATCAGAAAAGGTGTAACGGCCGAGAAGCTGGACTGTGCTTAAGGTTCCTTGGATTGCACGCTCAGCAAGTGGGTAGCTCCCTACCTGCAGGCCCAACGCAACGGAATACCTCGGGGAGATCCGGTATCCCAGTTCGCTAGAGCCCATGAGCGGAAAGCCCTCACCCCGTATAAATTCCTGAAAGTCGACAGGATATCCCCTGTTCTGAATCGGGCGGTCGCCCGTATAGTCCGAGAGGCCAACGCTGAGTTTGGCGAAGAACGGATTTTGGATGTCTCCAGATTGTGCTGGGGAAGGAGCAGCTCCGAGAAGGAGCGAAGCCAACCCGAGAGCAGCCCACTGGTACGAAATGGTTTTCAGAGTAGAAGTCACGTTTATGCCGGAAGTAGTGTTTTGGAGGGGATTGGGTGGGCTAGTGCCGCTTCCCGAGGAGGAATTCCCAGTGTCGCCTCCCGGGGCAAGGTCACCTGACCGGGGGCTTGGTTAGATAGACCGGAAAAGGGAGTTCCAATAGTACTTGACGTGTAGACCGGATCGCTTGTGGACGCGAGGCTGTAGCGAGACTCAATGGGCACCGAGAAGGAACTGCTGAGTGGAGTGTTCACTCCTCCTATGAACGGTCCAAGTTCGATATTCAGTCTCCCAAACCTCTCGCCAGGGTGTCCGTCGTCGATAGAGGGCGCAATGCTCTGGCCAGGATTGTCCAGCACGACGTACGGAGCCTCACCACGGTTATCCGTACCAAATATATAGCGGTTGAGTGGTTGAAGTGTAAAGCGGTACGAACCTTGGCGGTCGCGACGGCCAGCATACCCAGCAGTCAGGTCGTCTTCTTTCGAGGGGGCGGCAGCAACAGCGGACACTAGGGGGAACCGGTCTCCCGGCTCGCCGGGATCCGTAGTTGGAATGTCCAAACCACGGGCAAATTCCTGGAAATTGGGAGGGTATCCGGTATTCTGGAGCGGATAGCCAACAGTGTCGTTCGGGGAGCCGCTCCCGAGCTTGGGGAGGAGGGGTTCGTCGAGGGCCCTGAGTTGTGCCGTGGAAGGGACTGCCCCGAGAAAAACCGCGGCCAACCCAAGAGCGATTAAGCCGTGGCAAAAGATTTTCAGGTCGGGATCGGAGCGCACGCGAGGGCCGGTGTTTCGGAAAGCGAAGGAAGCGATGCGGATTGCTGTAGTCAGTCCCACAACTTCCGTGCCAGTGACGGGGGAGAGGTTTCGTATGTGAAGAACCTGTTCTTCCCTGGCAACAGAGCGTCGACTACGGGCGACGAAAGAAAAAGGATCGCGAAGTACCCCTCGCGATCCCAAGTTTCTTGCTGTGAAACCGGAGAAGTGCTTTTCGTTCTGGTAGGCCGTCCAGATGCCTACGAACTTCCACTCAGAAGCAATAGCTCACCCCTTCCCTTGTTCGCCGGATACTCGCGTATTTTCCAGAGTCTACCGCCAAAGTTTTACATTTCATGGTGCTTCGAAACTTTTTCCGAAAGGGTGAGGCACCGCTGTAAAGAAGCGGTCTGAAGGGTGAACGGCATAGTCGGGGGACGAATTCGGGTCGGTGTAGGTCCCCTACACCCAGACAAAAACGACCCTAATGGAATTTGGCTCATCCGTTCGAGCAATGGCTTCTCTACATGGGATCGTCCTTCTGCCGGCTGGAGGAAAGATCTAGGTCTCCAGGCCTGAATGCACTTCGGGGGAGACACTTGTTTCTATTTTGTTCTTCCACGTCAGGGGTTATTTTCCCCAACCCAGAGTTGAACTCACGGTCCTGCCCCAGGCGACAGGG
>CAZRPQ010000135.1:0-6371 GCA_964601725.1 uncultured Salinivenus sp.
GGCTCGGGAAGCACACGCGAAAAGGTGTCCACAATGCGCTCGACGATGCTCCGGCCCCGAACGGAGAGGAGCGGCTTGGGGGTGACGTGCGAGTGGGGACGGACGCGGGTGCCCCGTCCCGCCATAGGAACGATAAGTTTCATAAGTGCGAAGGATGCGGTGCGGTTGGAAGGAAAACGGATCACAGACTACTACATGACCGGGCGCAGCGCGCGAGCATGCACTCCCGGTGCGACCGCCGTAACAATAACGAGCGTGGCTGGGGAATGCCAGCGCTCTCTCCCGAGGTCACAGCAATCGCATTTGAACACTGGTGGATGAGCCCGGAGATCAGGCAGAATACCCGCCCACCTTATGTCCCCATGCTCCTTTCCCCCTCTTTTCGAGCACGGCCCGCGACGCAGAAGCAGCAGAAGCGCATTCCTTTGGTCCGGACTTCAACGTACGATCGCCCTTCGCCCTTGGGCCGGCCCGGCCTTCCTACAAGTCCCGAACCACAGTCATTGCTTCCGCAAGAAAGGTGACACAGATGCGCCGTACAGAAGTGGGATCTTCGGGGGATCTCCTGGGATGGTGCCGGACCAGACGGAGGACTCGCACCTCCGAACACGCCCTGCACGGTGTGTCAGATTTTAGACGACACTGCGCACTGCCCACCACGAACCGTGAGCCTCAGTGGTTCGGGACTCTCGTTACTTTATTTTCACTTGGCTACGTCATGGGCGTTCTTGAGAACAGAAGATGCGCCTGGCCCCCGAAAGTAGGGAAAGCGTCTACCGAACAACCATCTATTTCCAGCTACGAGACGTACTTCCCGGCTCCGCCTCCCCCTGCGGCACAGACGTTGCGCTTTCGTTGTTTGAATTGAGAGTCGTCGGCAGAGCACGCACCGATGGTTCGAGCACTGCGCAGAAGACGGAAGGCCGCTGCTCGACGAACAACAGTGTGCGACGTCTGCAGAGAACCGCGGATCGTCTCGGGGTCTCTTTGGGGACGGTGCGGGCGCCGACTCTCCGGAAACAAAAGAACAGAGCGACCCTTCGTTAGAAGAGTTTATAATCAACGGTTGTCTTTCTCCCCTACAATTAGTTCATCAGTCATGAATATTCCCTGGTCCCAACACCTGCTTGCGAACCGCTGGATCGTCGTGGCCTTCGCCTGCCTGTTCGGTCTTCACCTCGGTGCGGTCCCTGTCCTCGCCCAAGGGGACTCGAACAGCCAGCAGACGAACAGGAAGCAGAAGAAGAAGGTTATGAAGGTTTTTAAAAAGGGAAAGAAACTAGCGCAGTCCGGAGACTACGCTCAAGCTTCTGGCCATTTGGAGAAGGCCTTAAATCTGGCCCAGGAGATAGAGTGGAAACAAGCGACTCAGTTGTCAGAGAAATACCTCGTTAGCAGCCTGACGCAGGCAGGGACTGCGGCCAACAAGAAGAAAGATTACGAGCAGGCACTGTCCCACTACGAAAAAGTGATGCAGTACGTAGACGACGACCCCACCGTACACTACAACCGGGGTCTTGCGCTCCTTGGTGTGGATAGTACCGAGGCAGGCCTGCAGTCACTCCAGAAGTCGATTGAGATCGGCAACAAGACGGGTAATACTCGAGTGGCGGGCCTCGCCACCGAACGCATTCGGGACGAGTTTTTGGCCAAGGCCTCTAAAGCCCTGCAGGGCGAGAATCCCTCGCAGGAACAGGTCAACACGGCGCTCGACGCACTCGACCGGATGCAAGAGTACGTCGAGCCGAACGCGAACGCCCTGTTCTACCGCGCCACAGCCCTTTCCGCGAACGGTCAGCCCCAGCAGGCCATCCAGGAAGCGCGCGAAGGACTCGAGATGCACCAGGGGAGTCGCAGTGACGCCGCAAAGTTTTATTACGTCATCGGCGAGGCGCAAATTGAGACCGGCAACAAGGCCACTGCCTGCGAGACCTTTAAGAACGCCACCTACGGCGATTACGAGGCCCGCGCGAACCACTACCTCCAGAACGAGTGTGACGACCTCTAACGAACGAGTCGTCAGAGGACTGTCACTCCGCTCGGAGTAGCGCAGCGGTGACGCCGACGGCCTCTTTTCCGAGGGCGGGAAGAAGGGGTCCCGGACAGAGGGGAGCGGACGAGGGGCGCCTTCCTTTTGAGCGCACGAACGGCCCGTGCCGCAGTCCGGCACGGGCTTTTCGCGTTGGAATGAGGAGGGGTACTGGTGTCCCTCCACCGATCTCATACCAGATTCTCAATTCTTCGTAGACGGCATCAGTTCACGAGGACGGTCCGTCTTCGAGGAGCCACTCCCCATCAAACCGTCTCCTGCGCGCCCCAATAGACGAGGAAAACGAGGAGGACGGCGGGAATCAGAATCGATCCGAGGGTGAGCCACTCCAGCCCCGTTCCGGCCGGGGCGTTGGACAGAAAAGACGCGGATTCCTGAAGGGGCGTTGCGGCCAAAATCATAACGCGGAGAAAAGATCGAACGCAGTACCAGCGGGCAATTCAGGGTCGGGTACTCAGTCGGCCGGGATGCGGTTTCCCGATGAGAAGTTGCGCGGGGGCTCCCCAGAAGCGCCCCAATCGCCGCGGCTGTCGGGGTCGACCGGCAGACCGGGCGCCTGTGGACCAGCTTCCGCACGATTACACGGAGCCGTTGACCCGTTCCGGAGACACGGGAACGTCCGATTGGCGGGCTTTCACATTATCGATGACATCCCGCAGGATCTCGTCCATCGAAAACTTCGGCTCGTACCCAATCGTGGCCTCCAGCTTCGACAGGTCCGGCACGCGCCGCTGCATGTCCTCAAAGCCCTCCCCGTACACCTCCTCGTGCGGGACGTGGGTAATGTCGGCGTCGGCATCGACGAGCGACCGGACCCGCTCGGCGAGCGTACGGATCGAGATTTCCTCCGAACGGCCCACGTTGAACACCTCCCCCTCGGCCGTCGGCGTTTCTAGAAGCTCCATCATGGCCCGCACCGCGTCGGCTACATGCACAAAACACCGGGTCTGGGTCCCATCTCCATGCACCTCGAGGGGTTCTCCGGCAAGGGCCCGTTCCACGAAGCTGGGCACGACCATCCCGTAGTTGCCCGACTGGCGCGGACCGACCGTGTTGAAGAAGCGGACGCAGAGGACCGGAAGACCGTACTCGTCGTGGTACGCCTGGGCCAAAAACTCGTCCATCGCCTTTGAGCACGCGTAGGCCCACCGCCGCTTGGTTGTTGCCCCCAGTGTGAGATCGTCCGTTTCGCCGAGCGACGGCCCGCCCCCGTTCTTGCTCATCGCCTTGCCGTACACTTCGGAGGTCGAGGCCACGAGCGTCTTCACGTTGTGATGGCGGGCCAACTCTAGCACGTTCTCCGTGCCCCGCACGTTCGTCAGAATCGTGTCGACGGGACGGTCCATGATGCGCTCCACACCGACGGCCGCGGCGAGGTGCACGACCCGATCACACTCGGCAATGCACTGCCCGAGGGTGTGCTTGTTCAGCACGCTGCTGATGGTAAGTGTGAATCGGCTGTGGTCGACCCAGTGGCGGACGTTGTCGAGCTGTCCGGTGGAGAGGTTGTCGAAGACATGCACGTGGTGGCCTTGCTCGATGAGCCGGTCGGTCAGATGACTGCCGATAAACCCAGCTCCACCAGTGATCAAGTATTGCATATTTGCAGGTGTCGGTAGCGTCGGAAAATTCGAGGCGTGCAGTCCAGATCAGAATTGCACCTGGAAGATTTGCACCTGGAAGAGAGGTCCTTCTCCCCCACGTTCAAAACCTATGGTACGTGCGAGTGACCAGGAATGAAAAGGGTCTTGCCCAAGGGACGGGCCTGGACCGGCACACCCCTAGGTTGAACAGAAGCCCTACGGCCCGATGTGCAGATTTCGCCTCTGATACCGTTGTAAACACACCGGGTGGGCCCAAACAGGAGCCGAAGCCGGCAGACGGAAGAAGGCCAATTTTCTCACAAACCCAGAACGTTCAACATCTTAACACCGAAACGTTTGATGTCCGGGGCTCGCCCGGACAAAGACAGATCCTACCGACTTTACCGGCATTTTCGACGGGAATCCGTGTACGCAAATCCCTCAGGCAATGCAGGACTTTCCCCGAGCGCCGTGGAAGAAAGAATGAATACACCAAGAAGCCCCTAAAGACCCGCTCCCTTTTACGGCCTTGGAGAGAACGACGGCCCCTCCACTCTAGAAACGGCCCCTTGGGCCGTCGATGCAGGAACGCAACGATCGCGCCGTCCCGGATTGCCCCCTCTTCCCCAGTCAGACAATGGAGGACGCTGAGCAGAGAACAACCTTATCACGAAGGCCGCGACCAAAAGTTCTGCGCCTCTGGGGCCTTCCTTCTGTTCTTTCCACACAGCCGAAGAACAGCGCACCACGGGAAAAAGACGGCGCGTCTCGTCCTCCCCGAGGACGCTCGGCCGCCCCGCGCTGATTCGACCCGGCTCCGCACTTATTCTTTCGGCCACGCCGTATCCTCCGGTAGCTCCGCGTCGGGCGGCTGTAGGACGAGTTCGTCCGGAAGATCGTTGACCTGATCGTCGGGATTGACGACGGAGACCAGGGGTAGCGCCAGGGCGGTAAAAAACTTGCCCATCGCGGCGATGAGAAATTCCTGCTGGAGCTCCACCATGTCCTCTTCCAGGCGCCCATCGTCCCGGACGTGCCCCTCAATGTCGAGGTAAAAGACGCGTGGCCAGTCCGGAAATTCCTCCTGGGCTTCCGTGAGAAGGGAGAAAATGTCCTGCGCCGCGGTCTCGAAGTCGTCCCCTGCTTCGATGATGTGGTACAGGGAGACGGTGTTGTCAAAGTGCATGTGGAGACCGGGCGTGTCCGGCTTGTTGTACTCCGGCACGAAGTCCGGACGCTCCGAGGAGCTGCTCATGGTACACGAGGGGGGACCGGGTTTGCAAGAGCGTGCCCGGCTTGAATGCCTGCCCGGACTGAGAGATTCGGGCTTGCATCAGGCGCCGTCAGGCTCGGAGCGGCGATCGAGAGCATCCGTCGCGGTCGGTGGAAGCGGCCGGCTCCCCCCCTAAGGATCTCCTCCTGAGTGGAAGGCATCTCACCCCCCCGGCGGTCACCGCAGCCTGCACGAGCGGCAGGCCCCCGGGGCACATCTCCCCCAGACGGGCGAGGGGGCCTACCCGTTGGACGACGGGGTCCCATTCCGCGTCCACGCTTCGCTCGCTCCCGAGGCCTCCGGACGCTCGGAGGGGGCGTGCTCGTCGGACTCGGGGCTGCCATCGTCCCGCTGACGACGCTGACGCTGCACGGAGTGCTCCAGAATTTCCTGAAAGAGGGTTTCGGCGAGGTCGGGGGGGAGGCCCGCCTCCTCGGCCACGGAGCGGACGTGCGCGAGCAGTTCGGCCTCTCGCTCGGGATCTCGGATGGTTTGGCCGGTGTCGGCCTTTACGTCGCAGAGCGCATCGACGACGGCCTGGCGTTCAGCGAGGAGTTTGACGACCCGCTCGTTGATCTCGTCGATCCGAGCACGGGCGTCCTGCAGGGTGGTCGGTCTAGAGGAATCCATGGGCGGTTCTCCAAAATTGGGAAGGCTGGACGGTCGGAGAGCCCGCCGGACACGCAGCCGTCGACCCGTAAACGACAAAACCCCGCCGGGGCCGAGGGCCATCGGCCAGCGGGGTACAAAAGCGAAATACACGCTCGTCCTATGTGCCGCCGGCCGTCAGGAGATAAAAATAGACATACGCGTAGCCCAGATAGAAGAGGGCAAACGCATACAGTCCCCCGGTTGCGCCGGTGCGAAGACCAAGCGCGGACGGCAAGGCGGTTGTAGGAAAGCGTTTATTCATGGCTACACTACGCTAGGGGACGGGGACAGGGATGTCAAAGTCTTCTCGATTCCACACAAAACAATCACATTTTCTCTCGTCATGCGTCCAACACGGGCCGATCCGAATAATATTCGGTCACCCAGTCGGCAAACTTCTGCAGGCCCTCCTCAATCGGTGTGTCTGGTTCGTAGCCCAGGAGCTGCCGGGCCTTCGAGATGTCGGCGTAGGTCCGCTTCACGTCCCCCGGTTGCGGAGGGAGTTGTTCAATCTCCGGCGTGATGTCCATCGCGTCGGCGATCCCGGAAATAAGATCCTTGAGTCGCGTCGTGTCCGAGCCACCGAGGTTGATGATTTCGTATTCGGGGTCGCTGAGGCCCTTTGCGCGACGGAGGCTGCGCACTACGCCGTCGACGATGTCATCGACATAGGTGTAGTCCCGGCTCGACGTGCCATCTCCGTACATCGTGATGGGCTGGTCCGTCAGGAGCTGGCGGGCAAACTTGTGGATCGCCAGGTCGGGCCGTTGGCGCGGGCCGTAGACGGTAAAGAAGCGCAGGCAGTGGACGGTGA
>CAZRPQ010000136.1:0-6370 GCA_964601725.1 uncultured Salinivenus sp.
ACTGAGGCCTGCTCCAGCTTCCCAAACCTACCGGCACGCGAGAAAGTTCGTAAGTGCACCGCTCTCCCGACCCCCGCCGGGATGCCTCGACCTGTTTATGTTGAGAGCATGGGCGGGAAGGGTGTGGGGATGGAGAGCATGCACGTCTGCGAGTGTGGGAAGCAGCGTCGCTCATGCTCCCCCGGTCCCGTTCTCTCCCCCAGAAGTCTTCACGGGACCGTGGTGGACCCGGAGGCGGATGCAGCCCCGCCCGACCGTTCGCGCAACGGCGCCTCCGACAGATGCTCCTGCTGAACGTCGCGATGAACCCGCGACTCCAGGGCGCTCGACACCATGATGAGCTCCCCAACATTTTCGAGTGTCAGCAGGCCCACGAGACGCCCCTCCTCCACCACCGGTACGGTCGAGGAGTTCCTTGCATTCATTTGCCGAAAGACCTCATCGAGCGGGGCGCCGGGATCGGTGGTAAAGACATCCTGGTCGGCCACCTCGACAACGGACGTGTCGCGGTCGTAGTCGGACAGGGCCTGAATGAGGGGCTTGCGGCGGAGAAGGCCCACGATCGATCCGTCCTCGACCACGGGGAAGTCGTGGTCGGTGCCGGCCAGCAGTTCGTCCACGGCGTCGTTCAGGGTGTCCTCCACGGTGAGGGTCGCAAATCGCGTCACCATCGCCTCCCGCACGGGCGTTCCTTCGGTGAACGCCCGGTACACGGCCTGTTTCGATTCCTGCTGGGCCCCCACGTAGACGAAGAGCGCGATGAAGAGAAGAACGGGATTGAACCATATGATTCCGATTAGGCCGAACAGAATGGCCATGGCCTGGCCCACGTTGGCCGCCGTCTGGGTCGCCTGCGCGTAATCCTGTCGGAGGGCGAGAAGCGACCGCAGCACGCGGCCCCCGTCCATCGGAAAGGCGGGAAGCAGGTTGAAGCCCGCCAGCACGGCGTTGATCCACATGAGGGACGCGATCAGGTGCTGCCCGGGCGACTGGAGAGCGTCGGGGGCGAACGTGCCCCCCGTGACGAGGAGCACGAGGGCGAGCACCACGGTGATCACGATGTTGACCGCCGGGCCGCCGATGGCGATCCAGAATTCCTTCATCGGCTCCGACGGAATTCGCTCTAGGCGGGCGAGCCCGCCGATGGGATAAAGCGTGATGCTCCGGGTGGGCACCCCGAAGCGCCGCGCCGTCAGCGCGTGCCCCAACTCGTGCAGAATCACGCAGAGGAAGACCGCCAGGATGAGCCCCATCCCCGACACGGCGGCGCCGAGGCTCTGGCTCTGCACGTAGTAGTACGCGAAGATGGCGGCGACGAGCAACAGAAAGGTCCAGTGCAGAAAGATCCCGATCCCGGATACGGATCCGATTTTGAGCGACCGTTTCATTCGCCTTCGAGAGTTGAGCGGCAGAAGAGGAAAAGCGTGAACGGTGACCGACACCCCCACGGTTCCACCATTGCCGATGCGTGAGGAAGTTTGCAGAGAGTCCCATTCCCGAAAGCCGTCGGGACCGCTCAAATGTGTTGGAATCGAGTATGGGAGCATATGTCCCGACCACTGTCGGGGTTGGGCGTTTTTCTCCCACACGCCCAAACGCCCAGACGCCCACACGTCGCGGCGTTCTCTTCAAGGACCTTTGCACAGTTCAGTAATCCCTTGGGGATCCGTTCGGGAAAGGGTTCGGAATGCGACAGACGCCGCAGAATTGAGCGTTCTCTCCCGTCAGCCCCGCTCACGGGCGCTCGCTCACGCGGGCCAGCTTGGGCCAGAGGTTCTCCTTCCAGTACGGCGTACGGAGCTGCTCCACCAGCGTCGCACGGTACCGCTCGCTTTCGGCGCGCATTCGGACCAGCAACCGCTCCGGTCCCGTCCCGCGCCAGTAGGTCTCGGTCACGGCGCTTTCTTCCCCGACGAGGGAGGGCACGGGCTCCTCGTAGGTCACCCGAATGCGGTCGGTCTCGAAGGAGCCGGCCTCCGTCTCCACCGTCTCGCTTCCTTCCAGGACCGCCTGGGCCGACACGTGCTTGGCGTTGGCCGCGACCGCAACCGAAAACGAGAGCGTGTCGGTCTCTCCGAAGTCGAGTCCCCGAACCAGCAGGGGAAGCTGGGCGGGCGGGTACGAGTTGGGCTGGGAGGCGAAGTCGTCGCGGCGGTTGCCGTAGTCGTCGCTGCGCTTTCGAACCCCGACGGAGCCGTCGGGACGAAAGGCGAGCTCGCGGTACAGGTTCGAGCACCAGTCGAAACTGGTGAACGACTGCTTGAAGGGCCGCAGGTCCTTCTGGCGCGCATTGACCACCCAGTTGCGCTTGTATTGATAGGACCCGCTCTCAAGTTCGTAGAAGAAGGCGTATTTGAACGACGAGACCCCCGACCCGTCCGTCTTCTTGGTCATCTGAGCGGGACTGAACCGGTGCTTCACCAGGTACGTCCCCGCTGTAAAGCGCTGCTCGTTGGCCCGGCCGTACTGGTCGCGGGTGCGCTCGACGCGGTAGAAGGCCACCTCGGCCCGCCCGTCGTTCCAGAGGTCGGCCGTGAGATACGACGAGTCTGTTATCGAAGTGGACTCGTTCCCTGGTTGCGGCGAGGCAGAGGGACTGGCACATCCCCACAGAAAAGCACCGACGATGATGAGCAGGCCGAGCGAGCGTCGAGTGCGGGGAAGGGACATTGGAGCGTGCAGAGTGAGCCGGGAGCGTGCAGAGTGAGCCGCTGAGTGGAACGACGGAGACCGGCTTCTTCGTCGGGGCGGTCGACGGCTCGTTACGCCGGTCAGTCTCGGAGCAGCCACCATCCAACCAGCACGAGCAGCCCGAGCACCACGCCGGCCGTGACGAAGGGACGCCGACGAATGGCGGTCCGCAGGGGGCGTGTCGGTCGCACCTCGACGCCGTCGAGGCGCAGGAAGCGCCCGAGCGAGCCAGGGCGCGCCCCGGCCCCGATGCGGGCGATGGTGTCGCCCCGCAAGCGCACCTCAGCAGTAAGCCCCGACACTCGAAGGACTTCGTGAATGCGGCCGGTCGTCTCTGCGCGGTCGGTCGCGAAGGGGCCGGAGCTGAGCAGACGGCGCCCGGCCCGCAGGCTCGGCAGGTCTACGACGATGTGATCTCCGGTCCCCCGAATGTCGATGTCTTCTCCGTCGACGGCGAGTTGCAGGTCGGCGAGGACTTCGAGGGGAAGTGCCATGTCGAACGTGAGTGCATCCGATGAGGAGATGGGAATTTACGGTCTCCCGACGCGCCGGAACGAGGATGGAGAGGGTCGAGCACCCCTGAGCGGCACTGGCAGCAGGGACGTCTCTCGTCGGAGCAGACGCCCCTCTGCCGCACCGTCTCGTATGAAATGCCACAATTATGCCTGGTTTTCCTTCGTTCGGATCTTCAGAGTGCCATCCATTTTCCAATGAGCATGCTCGGCATCATCTCCGACCTTGCTTGGGACATAAAGATCGAAGTCGTCGAACTCGTAGGTGATCTGGGCACCGCGGCCTGTAAGCTTGTCGTACAGACCGATAGCGAGTTCCGGCCACGTTTTGGTTTCTTGTACTTCAGCCATAATAGCGTGTCAATTCGATTTGGAAGAAAAGGGTGTGAGAGGAATATGCTCCCAGGACCAATCTTCGACCCGGAGCACGTGGTATAGAAGCCCGATGGGGAGGTCTGGTTTCCACGGTCCGGTGAAATGTTTTCGTAATGGCCCCCCGGGTTTGATCCCTTCCCTCCACGGTCCTCGCAATCTATTTCCCTGTTCACCCGTAGGGGAAATCCATTCCGACCAAATTTTTCTGGAGTTATGCCTTCTGACCTTTCGACTGTTCTCGTTACTGGGGCCACCGGCTACGTAGGCGGCCGCCTCGTTCCCTGTCTGTTGCGCGAGGGCTACACGGTCCGGTGCTTCGTGCGCAGTGCCGATCGGCTGCAGGCCCAGCCCTGGAGCGACGAGGTGGAGGTGGCCGTGGGCGATGCCCTGGAGGCCGACACGGTCCCCTCGGCCATGGAGGGGATCGACGCGGTCTACTACCTGATTCACTCGCTCGGCGCGGGAGAGGACACGTTCGAAGAGCGAGACCGCCGGGCCGCCACCAACGTCCGCCGGGCCGCCGAGGACGCAGGCGTGCAGCGCATCGTCTACCTCGGCGGCATGCGGCCCAAGGGGGAGCGCCAATCCAAGCACCTGCAGAGCCGGATTGAGACCGGAAAGGTCCTCCGGGACGGGTCGGTGCCCGTCACGGAGTTTCGGGCCGCGCAGATTGTCGGGTCGGGAAGCCTCTCGTTTGAACTGGTTCGGTACCTCACCGAGCGGGTCCCTCTCCTCATCTGTCCACGGTGGGTCCACACGCCGACCCAGCCCATTGCCATCCGCGACGTGCTCCAGTACCTCACGGCGGCCCTCGAACAACCGGCCAGTGCCGGGGAAATTGTCGAGATCGGCGGGTCCGACGTGTTTACCTACGCCGAGATGTTTGAAATCTACGCGGCCGTGCGGGGGCTGACCCGATGGGTTGTGAACGTGCCCGTCCTTACGCCGCGTCTCTCCTCCCACTGGATCGGGCTCGTGACACCGATCTCCAACACCATCGCTCGCCCCCTCATCGAAGGACTCGACAATGAGGTCGTTGTAGAGGATCCCACGAAAGCCCGAACCCTCTTCCCCGACGTTGAGCCCATTTCGTTCGAGGCGGCCGTGCGGCTGGCCCTGCGCCGCACCAAGTCCGATACCATTCCCACCGTTTGGGACAGCGCCGTCTCCTCGGTGCCCACCGACACCCCGTCGACGCGGCTGGAGCTGACCGAAGGTCTCTACCGCGAAGAACGGACCATCGCCGTGGAGGCCGCTCCCGCCCTGGCCTTCGACACCATCGAGCGCCTTGGGGGCGAGACCGGATGGCTCTACGGCGACGCGCTCTGGCGCCTGCGCGGGTGGATCGACCAACTGGTGGGCGGCGTGGGCTTTCGGCAGGGCCGCCGGGACTCTGAGACGCTGCGCGTGGGCGACACGGTCGACTTCTGGCGCGTGGAGGCGCGGGAGGACGAGCGCCTGCTGCGCCTGCGCGCGGAGATGCGCCTCCCGGGCCGGGCCTGGCTGCAGTTCGAGGTGACGCCGGAGGCGGACGGGCGTAGCTGCATTACGCAGACGGTGTTCTTCGAGCCGAAAGGACTGACCGGAACGGTCTACTGGACCCTCGTGCGGTGGGCGCACGGGATTCTCTTCGCCGGCCAGCTCCGTGCCCTTGCCGACTGGGTCGAACAGCGGGCGGCCGGCCAGGACGAGCGGTCCTCGCCTGAGCCCGCCCCCGCGAATCCGCAGGGCATATGAGCATGGCACGGGAGGACGAGGGGTCGCAGGCGGAGGGCCCTGGCGGTTCGGTCTCCGAGTCTCGGGGGTGCACCGGCTGCATGCCGGACTGTCGGCCCGGCGAACGTCTCAATTCAGTCCCCAGATGGCTGCATTTAGGGCGAGGGCGTAGGTGACCCACGCCAGGTACGGCACGAGGAGCCACCCGGCAGCCGTCCGAATCCGAAAGAAGCGGTCCAGCGTCCAGGCCAGCGCGCCCCAGAGGAGGAGAATGACGACGAGCCCGAGGGCGGGCGACCGGGCCCCGAAAAAGGCGAACGACCAGCCCGCATTGAGCGCGAGTTGCACGCCGAAGGCGATGAGGGCATTTCGCACCCGCACGTGACGGAGCCCGCACCGCCAGATCAGAAAGGCGGCCAGGCCCATCAGGGCGTACAGCAGAGTCCAGGCCGGTGCAAATACCCAGTTTGGCGGGGTGAAGCTCGGCTTGGTCAGGGCAGGGTACCAGGTGGTCACCGACGTCTGCGTGGCCCACCCGGCCAGCAGCCCGACCGCCTCGCAGAGCAGGATGGCCCCGAGGGCCTTGCCCAAAAGAGCAATCGTGTTGCGCCAGTCGTCAAACATCGGTGTGGCTCTGGATGTGGAAAGGCCGACCGGGACCAAAGATAGGTACGCCCTGGCACTTTTTCATTCCCCAGAGTCGCCGGTGCAGTGAACGGTCGGCCCGCTTTCGACGAGGCACGGGCCACTGCCTCCATCCGCCCGTTATGCTCGAAAAAAATGGACGAAAGGGGACGCAGATCGGGGAGCGTGACGGCGTTCGTGCGAGCCCAGTGAACGTCCCTCGGCGCTACACGTAGGGGTCCGCAGATCTATCCGGAGGGCGTGCAGGTGTGTCGGGGCTCAATTGTTTTTCAGGATCGAGCCTACTCGTTTCATCGGAGCACGTCTCCGGGGAGGAGTGCTTTTCTCACGAACCGTCCGTTAGCCCGCACGGAATGGACAACCCCGGCCAGACGCGACTGGCGTCGACCCTTTCCACGTTTGACGTGGTGGCCCTCACCGTTGGCGTCGTC
>CAZRPQ010000137.1:0-6364 GCA_964601725.1 uncultured Salinivenus sp.
CCTGAGCCCTGCGAAGGTCATCCCCTGCGGCCGTCCGTCGTCCGCGGTCGTCGCAGTTCGTGGCAACCGCCCCTCCGCCAACTCACAAAATCGACATGCGACCTAGCGTTAAGACGTTGAACGTTCCTCATTTACGAGAAAACCGAGCGTCCTCCGTTTGCCAGCGTCATTTTCCTTCAGAGCCGACAGGATGTATTCAAAGCGGTATTCCCTGGGCCCCTTCACTGCGCAAACAACGCCACAATGCCCCCCACGACGGCCGTGTAAAGAGCGGAGCCCATCCACAGGCCGTACAGGAGGAAGCCGGTCGTGGCTTGAGTCTGAAGCGCGAGCAGCGCCACGAGGAGCCCGTTGTGGAGAAGGGCGAGCATCAGGCTCCCGAGTAGGGCCTGCTGGGGGCGAATGATGAGGGGCGTGTGCTCCTCGACGGCGAAGCGTCCGACCAGAAAGCCGATCAGGGTCTTCACGAACATGTGGATGCCCCACGTGCCGTAGGCCAGGTCCATGGCCAGCCCGAGGCCGGCCCCCGTCAGCGCGCCGCCGCGGCGTCCCTCTCGGAGGGCATACCAAGCGAGGAAGAGGAGCACGGCGTCCGGGAAGGTGCCGTAGATGCGCAGCCGGCCCACGATCAACCACTGCAGCCCGAATACGGCGGCAGCCGCGAGGAGTCGACGAGTGGAGCGCGACATGTGGTGGGTACGCTACGGAGCGAAGACGCAGTGTCCGGAGCGGTCCCCGGACGAGATCCTCACGACGGAGGGGAGGTCAGTGCCTGAACGATGTCGTCCATCGTGTGGGTGATCTGGTAAGACGGACCAGTGTAGTTGTTGGCAAACAGCACGAAGGCCACGCGGGTGCCGTCCGACCGCGTGACGTACCCACTCAGGGACCGAACGAAGGAGAGAGATCCCGTTTTGGCCCGCACGTTCGTTCGGGCCAGTCGCGCACTGAGCGTTGTATTGCGCTCGCCCCCCTGCGGCAGGGAGGACAGGAATGCCGTGCGCTCTGGATGGCCGTCCATGTACACGAGAAGCGCCCTCAGCGTTCGAGGGGGAAGGAGATTCTTTCGGGACAACCCCGATCCGTCGTTGATCGTGAGCGTGCGGGTGTCGATCCCGGCCCGTCGCAAGAACGATTCGGTGCGCCGGGCGCCCCCTCGCGCGGAGCCCCCCCATCCGTACGTACGGAAGACCTGTTCCGCGTAGAAGTTGTCGCTGCGCTTGTTGATGACGCGCACGATCTCGGACAGGGGAGGAGACAGCTCCACGAACAGGGGGGTCCCGTCGTCGGGCGGCGTGTCGAGCGCATCGACGTCCACGAGATCAAGGTCCGTCTCGATTCCCGCCTTCTGAAGCTTCTCGCGGAAAACACGGAGCGTGAACGCCGTCGGGTCGCTCACCGGCACGTTGCGGACGCCCTCGTAGGACCGGGCCACCGATCCGGTCAACACAAGCTTGTTCGTAGAGAAGGTGCGGTTGATCAGGAGCGTGCTCCCGCGCCACCGCTCGCTGGTGACAGCCTGATTCTCGTACGCCACCGCCCCTTCGGGCCGAACGCGCACCTCGGGGGCCACCCCCGGCCGGGTGGCCCGCACCGACACCGGCACTGAGTTGTCCCGATAGCTAAGCCCTCCGGCCCGAACGCCCATCTGCTCCCCCTTCTCCCGAGTCAGATAGTTGACGTTCCACCCATCCGGATAGAATCCTTCCCGAAACGTGTCGTCGTCGCCGATGAGACGACCTTCGATGCGGCGCACCCCCATGTCGGCGAGCCGTTTGGCCCACTCGCCCAGAGGATCCGAACGCCGAAGGGCCGTGCTCCCAAAGGTCGGATCGCCGTCCCCCTCGAGGCGAAGGTCTCCCTGCATCACAGAGTCCGTCGTCGTCCCCTCGAACGCGAGTGTCGTCTCGTACCGGTAGTCGCCGCCCAACAGATCGAGCGCGGCGGCCGTGGTGAAGAGCTTCTGGTTAGAGGCAGGGAGGAACCCCTGCTCCTCATTTCGGCGGAACAACAGACTGTCCCCATCGAGATCGTAGACGCTGATTCCCCAAAATGCGCGATCCGCCCCGCGCTGCTGAAGAAGGGAGTCGATGCGCTCGTTCAGCGGCTGCGCGGCGGCACGATCCGGCAACACCGATCCGGTCAGGAGAAAGAGACCGACCGCGAAAGCGTACCAGCGATGGATCACGGGACCCAAGCAACGATGCAAAAGACGACGGCGGCTGGAACCTTCCCCGAACGCCCTTGGTTTCCCAGACAGCGTCAGAAAATCGTGCCCGTCACCCTCTGACGGGCCGCCTGACTGCTACCCCCGAATCGGCGTGCTGTGAACAATTCAGATTTTCTCCACTCGACGTATGCCCAACTCCTCGAAACGACGGGGCCGGTCCGGGACGCTCGTCTTCGAAACTCAAAACTACGTCCTCCTCCTCGTGGGAGTGGCACTCATCGTGGCCGGCTTTACGGCCATGTATATCGAGAACGCCTATCAAGGCTTCATCTCCCTCTACGTCTCACCCGTCCTAATCATCGGCGGGTACGCGGAGATTATTTACGCGCTCCTGTGGTCCCCAAGCGAGGACGACCCCGCCGATGGCGGCTAGGCAGTCTGTCCCTCAGTAGAGCAGAGCGGGGGAGCGTCTCTGTCGGAAGTCGGTGACCCCTTCGTTCCAGGACGCGACGATCGAGTCGGGGGACGCCCCGCCCCGCAGGAGGCGCAGGAGACGGTCGGTGCCGGCCAGCCGCGTAAGGTGCTCGGGCCGGCTGACGAAGTTCGTGTCGCCCCGGGCCTGGGCCTGCTGGTACATGGTGTGGAGCGCGTGTATGCCCACCTCGAGGGGCGCCACGGCGCGGCGATTCGTCACCCTTATCTCGAAGCCATACACCCGTTCGTCTTCGAACCGAGGGGAGGGGGCCGCCTCCGGCATCGACCGCGGTGTGAACGCGGTCGTATCCACCGTGATGCCCGACAGGTCGGACGCCCGAAGCGTGTCGACCACTTGCTGCGCGGCCTTGGACGACCACGGAGCGCCGATCTGGAGAAACGGGCGGGGAGTCCCGCGCCCTTCGCTGACCCGCACGCCTTCGAAAAAGCACATCCCGGGGTAGAGGAGGGCTGTCTCCCAGGTAGGCAGGTTGGGGCTGGGCGGCGTCCATTCCAGTCCCGTGTCCGGCCACTGCGTGTCCCGCGTCCATCCCTCCACCGGAACCACCGACAGGTCCACCGACTCGACGCCTGGCAGCAGGCTCTCGTCCCGAATGTAGCGGGCAAGCTCCCCGATCGTCATTCCGTGGGCAATCGGAATCGGGTAGCGCCCCACAAATGACGTATGGTCAGGCTCCAGGACAAAACCGGACGTGTACGTGCCCCCAAGCGGATTGGGACGGTCGAGCACGACGAACTGCACCCCTGCCTCGGCGGCGGACTGCATGGCCAGGCCCATCGTGGTGATGTAGGTGTAGAAGCGAGCGCCCACGTCCTGAACGTCGAAGACGAGGGCGTCTAGGCCGTTCAGTTCGTCCGGGGTGGGCCGACGGGTGTCGTCGTAGAGGCTGTAGACTGGCGCGCCGGTCCGCGCATCTCGCCCGTCCTCTACGGCTTCACCCGCCCCAGCGGTACCCCGAAACCCGTGCTCCGGAGCAAAGATGGCTCCGACCTCTACGTTCGAGGCCGCGGCGAGGCGGTCGATGAGGTGGGCCGTGTCGACCCGCGCCGTGTGGTTGACAATCGCTCCCACGCGCTGCCCCGAGAGGGACTCAAACTCGTTCCCAGCGAGAACCTCGGCGCCGGGCCGCACCGGCGGAGCCCCCCTGTCTGGGCTGCACCCCGCCAGCACGGCGATCAAGAGGCCGAGGGCGAGGAGACGACACCGGCTCCCTCCCGTTCGAGCTCCAGCGATGACCGTGTACGTAGAGGCAAAACGGGTCACTGATTGGCGACGATCTCGTGCTCGGCGAAGAAGTAGGCCGCCTCCTTCTGGCCGTTGGACGGGGAGTCGGATCCGTGGACGATGTTCTCCTGGATGGAGGCGGCAAAGTCGCTTCGAATGGTCCCCTCCTCGGCTTCGTCCGGGTCAGTCGCCCCGATGAGATCGCGGAAGTCGGCGATGGCGGTTTCCTTTTCGAGCACGACGGGGACGCACGGTCCGCTCGACATGAAGTCGGTGAGGTCGTCGAAGAACGGCTTGTCCTCGTGCACGGCGTAAAACCCCTCCGCCTCTGCTTTCGACATCGTGATCATCTTCATTGCCTGGATCCGGAATCCGGCCTCTTGAATCCGGCGGAGGACCTCGCCGACCTTCTCCTTCCGGACGCAGTCGGGCTTGAGAATGGCGAGCGTACGTTCGGTGGCCATTGTGACGTGTTAGTTTCGAGAGAAAGCGGGAATAAGTCGCACGGGTTCAAAGGCTGTGGCCGTCGCACTGGTGATTTCGGTTCGACAGCGATCCACAGGCAGTGCTTCGGCGTACGGTTGAGCCCGAAGGACCCCCTCAATTTAGGAGACCTGCAGCTTTTTCCTGCGCCGCTGGTGTTAGTCGTCGGTGAATCCTCACCGAAGAGACCTGGAATCAGTGGATCTGGCCGTCAGGGTCGTAACAAGCTTGCCATTCGGGGGACTCCCTTACAGCGCGCAGCAACAGGCCCCCACGCTGTCTGTTGAGATGATAGTCGACATGCTTTTCAAAACAACGTTCCCAGTTTGTGCCAAATCAACAGAAAGCCACCTTCGGGGGCGGCTGCTTTTGGTGTCTGGAAGCGGTGTACGAGGAAGTGGACGGAGTAACGAACATTGTCTCCGGGTACGCCGGCGGCCACGTCCCAAATCCGTCGTACCGCCAGGTCTGCAACGGCACCACCGGCCACGCCGAAGTCGTCCAACTCACCTACGCCCCCTCTCTAATCGGCTACCGCGACCTCCTAGAGATTTTCTTCACAATCCACAACCCGACAACGAAAGACCGAGAAGGGGCCGATATCGGTCCGCAGTACCGATCCATTATCCTGCACCACGACGCGGACCAGAAGGAGATTGCCCAGACGCTGATTGACGAGCTTGAGGCCGACGGTGTGTTCGGCGACCCGATCGTGACGGAGCTGCAGCCCCTGGACACCTTCTACCGGGCGGAGGACAAGCACCAGGACTACTACGAGCGCAATTCTTCCCAGCCCTACTGCCAGACCGTCATCCGTCCCAAGGTGGCGAAGCTGCGGAAGAAGCACGCGGACCAGTTGGAATGACGAACGCCGAGGACCTCCGTCGTAAAGGCGTCCCGATTCGGGACGCCTCAACACCCCCCTTCCTCCCACGCCGGAGTCTGGACTCCCAGCTCGCTACTGGCGCGCGAGGCCGAGTGTCATGAGGGAGAGGGCATCGGCCCCGGCGTCTGCGAGGGTCTGTCCGGCCGCCACAGCCGTCGATCCTGTGGTGAGCACGTCGTCGACCAGCAGCCACTGCCCGCCCGCACAGCCCGAGTCCGCCGCGAAGGAGTCCCGCACGTTGTGCCAGCGTTCTTCCCGGGACAGCCCGGTTTGCGAGCGGGTAGGATGCGGCCGGGCCAGAAGATCGGGCCGACAGGGGCAGTCCAGCGCGTCGGCCGTGCCCTCTGCGAGCATGAGGCTCTGGTTGTAGCCCCGCTCCAGCCGACGTGTGCGGTGGAGGGGCACCGGCACCACGCCGTCGGGCGACGAGTGATTCTCCGCGTAGGCCTGTCCCATCAGGCGCCCGAGGGACACGCCGTAGCGCGGTCGGTTGTTGTACTTCAGTGCGTGCTGGACGGCCTGCAGGGCTCCCCCCTTGTCAAACACCCACAGGGCCAGGGCGCGGTCAAAGACACTGTCGCCCACCGGGAGGCGATCGAGGCGGGCCGCGACGCCCATCTCGGGCGCTCGTTCGAGCGACTGCAGGCACTGCGGACAGAGCGGAAGCTGGGACGACTCGGGACGGGCTCCGCAGCTGAGACACCGGGGTGGGTAGAGGACATCGAGTAGGCCGCGCCCCAGAATGCGAGCTGCACCTGCGACCGCTGACGTGATGGTGCGCAGACTCAATTTCATGTGGGGTCGCGCCGTCGAGAGGTCGATTCGAACGACAAGCAGGACAGATGTTCGATAAAGCCGTGTGCATGGTGCAACACTACATGGCAGTGTATACATTTTCGGGTGTGGAGTCAACATGAAGAGGGGGTGGCGTCTCGCCGACCGCTGAGGGTCGTAACGCTATGGCAGTCCTGTTGGAGAGCCGACGCACAAAGAAATCCGTGTGCGCGGTTCGCGGTGAGAGGGACGTTGGAAACGGCCCGGAGTACAAACGGGAAGCCTGAAAAGGCCACACGCACCTGCCCCCTACTCCACGCGGAAACGGCCT
>CAZRPQ010000138.1:0-6287 GCA_964601725.1 uncultured Salinivenus sp.
GCTCCGAAGGCCGATGCTCTATCCAGGCTGAGCTACAGGCCCGTTTTGATAGCACACTTCATACACGCGTCCGGGGCCGTAGATCCGCGGACACGTTCTGAGGGGTTGCCGTGAAGAACAGGGACTCCGTGAAAATGCCCCGGACCGGCCCCGAAGATCGGCCTCTCCCCGGAAGGGCCACTCCGAGAACGTGTCGTGAGGACCGATCGGATCCAGCGCCTCCGTCTCAACCCCGGAGCCTCTGTCCGCCGGACCCGTATCGTGCAGGGGAGTTGGCCCTCCGGTTCTTTGTTCTCTGTCTCTTCCCCGTCGCAGCACCCATGCCTGAATACAAGCACACCCAAGTTGGCTACGTCACCGCCGGCACGATGACGGCGGTGGCCCTGGCCTCCGCGTTCGTGAAGCGAGACCAGCGGGGCTGGCTCCGCACGCTGGTGGCCGGCGGGCACGCGGTGGGGGCCGTGCTGTTCTCGTCGCTGACCGTGATCGTGGAAGACGACACGCTTCGGTTCTACTTCGGCCCCGGCTTTTGGGAACGGCGCATTCCACTCGACGACGTGCAGCGCGCCGCGCCCGTTCGCACCTCACCGATCCACGGCTGGGGCATTCACTACACGCCGCACGGCTGGCTCTACAACGTGTCGGGGCTGGACGCGGTGGAGATCGAGACGTCCACGGAAACGCTCCGCATTGGCACCGACGAGCCGGCGCAGCTCCGGCGGAGCATCGAGCAGGCTCGGTCCGACGAGGCGACCTCGGCCTGAAGCCGCCTATCCCAGTGTGGAAGCCCACCACGGCGCCCCCGGGCCGTCCGCCAGCAGGGAGCGGAGCGGGGCCGGTTCCAGCGCGACCTCGGCGAGCCGGTCGACGGGCGCCCAGGCGAACGACAGGAACGCCTCTCGGGCCTGGGGCGTCCGGTCGGCCGTCAGGTGGGGCACCGACACCGAGAAGCAGTGGTTCAGTTCGTACTGCCGCTCGCCGTCGCGCGTCCATCGGTGCTCTACGACCCCCCGATAGCGACCGATGTGGGCCTCCACGCCAAGCTCTTCCCGCAACTCGCGGCGCAGGCCCTCTTCCAGCCCCTCATTCGTCTCGCGGTGGCCGCCCGGCAGAAACGTGTGCGATTGGCCCTCCGCCCGAACGACGAGCACGTGATTGTCGTCCCGAATGACGGCGCGAGTGAGGAGGTGGGGAGTTGGCATCGGCAATGTGACGACTGGGGCAGGAGTGATCCGGATTTGTGTCGAAAGCGTCGGTCTACCCAAAACGCCTTGCCTGTTTTGGACGGCTTTGGGTTTCAAGCGTTGCAACGTTAAAACGTTGAACGTTGTGGGCTTACATGAAAAATCTTCTTTTTCGCCCTCCAGTCTCGTTATGTTTTCGAGCCGAGACGACGGAGTCAAAACGGTACGACGGCGCAATATCCTCTCTCCTTTCTTGCGTCCCCGGATCGCAGGACGACGGTCGATGCTCACCTCGTCGCCACGCCCGCAATGTGGGGCGACACCGGCGGGAGGCCGATGGAGAAGCGGTCGATCTCCACCGACGCAAACCCGGCCTGCTGGAGCTGTGTGCCCGTGTTGCGGTCGGGGTGGCAGCCGTCGGCGATGGTTTTCCAGAGGGGGCGGATGCCGTGCTGGAACCAGCAGAGGGGCGTGTGCCGCTCGGCCGCGACGTGCTCGATGAAGAGGAGGTGCCCGCCGGGCCGCAGGATGCGTTGCAGCTCGACCAGGGTCGCTGCGACGTCGGGGACGGAGCAGAGGACGAGGGTGCTAATGACAGCGTCCACGCTCTCGTCGGGCAGGCCGGTGTTTTGCGCGGGGTCGGTGCGGAGGGTGGCGTCGAGGGCGCGGTCGTCGAGCCGGTCTCGGATGTAGTCGTGCATGTGCGGGTTCGGCTCCAGGCCAATCCAGCGGAGATCGTCGGGCAGATACCGCAGGTTGA
Source organism: uncultured Salinivenus sp. (assembly GCA_964601725.1). GTDB lineage: Bacteria > Bacteroidota > Rhodothermia > Rhodothermales > Salinibacteraceae > Salinibacter. Next base: position 1,945 of record CAZRPQ010000138.1, read on the forward strand.
CGCCCGTGCCCGGCCCAATTTCGACGACGGTGCCCTCCAGGTCGGAGAACAGCTGTCGTTTGCGCTCGCCATAGATCCGGTGCTGGGCGTCGTCGCCCCAGGCGAGGGTATGGGCGAAGAAGCGCTGGTAGAGGGACATGTCTGCGTTTGGGCGTGTTGGCGTTTGGGCGTTTGGGCGCGTTGAGGTTTGTTTCCGCTCTCTCTGTCCCCCATCGCGGCAATCGCATCTTGACGACGGGGGCCTGTTCGTGCCGTTCGATCGGGGCAGAAATTCACCACCCCCATGCGCCCACGCTCCCATTCCCCCGCGCCTTCCCGGCATCTTCGCTACGATCAGAGGCTGCGGAGTTGCCTACGCTCGAAGAGGCTTTCAACATGCAATCGCCCTGTGTCCCCCATTCTCCCATTCGCTCCTCCATCATGTGCACTGAAGCCGGGAGAGGGCAGCACCGTCACATCAAAAGAATCCCCCCGCAAACCCTGAGACGCTTCCCCACACCAGCCGCCCCGCCACGACGACCGCGAGCAGCGCGAAGCTCCATCGCAGCGCCCGTGTCTCAACCCGGTGCGCCAGCGCGGCGCCCGCCTGCGCCCCCAGCACGGCCGGCCCGGCCAGCAGCAGGCCGGTGCCCACGTCCACGTAGCCGAGGGCAAGGCCCGGTCGCCCGGCCACGCCAGCGCCCAGCCCAGCGTACGCGATCGTGCTGAGCCCCGAGATCAAGACGATGGTCGCGCTGGAGGTGCCCACGGCGCGGTGCATGGGAAGGCGCAGCCAGCGGTGGTAGGCGGGCACGAGCACCACCCCGCCGCCCACGCCCACGGCGGCCGCCACGGTGCCCGCCGCCGTGCCGGTGCCCAGCCAGGAGCCCCAGCGGACAGACGCCTCGGTGGCAGAGGTCGACTCCGACGCCCGGCCCCGCACCATCCGGACAACCACGACGAGCAACACCGCCGCGAAGAGGAGCTGGAAGAGAGCCGCGTCGTACCACGATCGCGTGACCACAAACCCGGACACGACCCCGACCGCTCCCACACTCGCCAGGCCCACCCCCAGGGCCATGCGGGGCATCACGACCCCTCGCCGATGGTGGTGCACCGCACTCGTGCCCGCCGCCAGGCCCGTACAGAAGAGGCCCGTGCCCACCGTCAGCGGCGTGCGCACACCCGGCGGCACATCCAGCACGCCGTACACCGCAAACAGCACCGGCGTGAAGACCACCCCGCCGCCGACGCCTACGAGTCCTGCGATAATCCCCGCCCCAAGCCCCGCCACGCCCAACAGAACGGCCTGGAATATCGTCATCAATCTTCGCTGCGCGACCGTCGGTCACTTCGCTCCTCTTCCTTCGACTCTCCCCCTGCGCTTCGCGTCCATCGCCCTTTCACTGTTCGTCCGTCGGCGTCAAAAGCCGCTCGTACCGGTCGGAATTGCGGAGCAGGTCCGTCGCCGCTGTCACCTGTTTGTCGCCCGGCAGCAGGGCGGCCACCTGACGATCGGCCCGGACGTAGCGGGACAGGATCTCGCGTCTCAGGTGCCGCTTCAGGTCTGCGGCGTGGCGGTTGAACGCGTCCACCTTCGCCTCCTGCAATGCCTCGCGGAGCGCCGTCGCCTCGTCCTGCACCTCCTCGTAGCCCGAAGGCGTTCGGGCCTCAATCTGGGCCCGGAGCGAGTCGAGCGACCGCTCTGCCTGGGTGGCATACCGGACACCCTCGCGGTCGAGCCAGTCCCGAAACGCCCCCAGTTCGACGTCATCGATCGAGAAGGTGGAGGTGAGGGTGTCGTGGGTGGCGGCGTAGTGATTGGCGTAGCTGAAGAAGGCGGCCCGTCGGGTCAGGGCGTCCTCCAACGCGCTTGGCGACGGGGCCGAAACCCGCACGTCCGGCCGAATGCCGTCGCCGTCGCGTACGGTACGACCGTGGGCGGTTTCGTGGCTCCGACTCTTCGACGGCGTCGCGCTGGTATCGCGGGCCGCCGCGTCGAGGGTCTGGATGGTCCGTCCGCTCGGCGTGTAGTACTGGGCCGTCGTGAGCTTGAGCGCCGTGTTGTGGGGCAGCGACCGAACGTTCTGCACGAGCCCCTTTCCGTAGGTCGTCGTGCCCATCACCACGCCCCGGTCGTGGTCCTGGAGGGCCCCCGCCACAATTTCGCTCGCCGAGGCGCTCTGGCCGTTCACGAGGACGACGACCGGGACATCGGGGAGGAGGGGGACCCGGCCGCTCGTGTAGGTATTCCCGACGCTGTCGCGGCGCCCTCGGGTCGAGACGATGTCCGCGCCCTTGGGGACGAAGAGCTCCGTGATTCGCACGGCCGCCCGGAGCAACCCGCCCGGGTTGTCGCGCAGGTCGAGCACGACTCCCTGGAGGGAGGGCGGGTCCTGAAGCTCGTTCAGGGCCGATTCGACGGCGCCGGGCGCGTCGCGCGTGAAGCGCTCCAGCTTGACGTACCCGACCGCGTCGTTCTCTCCGATGCGCCCCGAGTACGTGACGTCCGGAACCTCGACCTTCTCGCGGGTGAGGGTAAACGTGAGGGGCGCCGACGCCCCTTCGCGCTCCACGGTGATGCGGACGGTGGTGCCGGGCTCACCCCGGAGCAGCGTCTCCACGTCGTCGAGCGACAGGTTGTCCGTCGACTGCCCGGCCACCTTGGTAATGACGTCGCCCGTTCGCACGCCCTGCTCGTATCCACTGGCGCCCGCTACGGGAGACACCACCGTGGTCTCGCCCCCGCGGCGGCCGACTTCGAGCCCAACGCCCCCGTACTGCCCCTCGGTGATGATGTCGAGCCGCGCGTTCTCCGATTCGTCGATGAAGGTGGTGTATGGGTCCAGTTCCTCCAGCATGGCGTCGACCCCCACCCGCATGAGATGACCCGGATCCACCGGTTCGACGTAGCCGGTCACGACCTCCTCGTACACCGCCCCAACGATGCGAAGACTTTTTCGAAGCTCGAACAGATCGTCGTCGGGCATCGAGGCCCCGACGAGGACGCCGATTCCCATCGACGCCGCGAGGGCGAGTCCCAGGAGTGATGCGTTTGTGCGGGTGACGCGCATGGTCCTCCTGCCAGTATTGGTGAGCGAGGAGATTCTCGTGACTCCTGGGAGGATCGCTCTCCTTCACGGTGGAGATCACAGAACTCCTACAGAAGAGATCTCAGTTCGAGGGGCGTGACGAGGGCTGGGGGAAGGGACCCGATCTTGGTGTTGATACGCCGGATGTGGGGAAACTTGTTCGCGTTTGCCAAATGCGTCCACCTCCCGGCAGGCAGGAAACCGCACTTGTGAGGAGACGCCAGGGCACGGGGGAACGGATCGTCTGGGGTGCGTGCATCGGTCCTCCACGACGTGTGAAGCGTGATGTGTGGGGCAGTTACGAATCCACGTCACTTGTCACTTCTCACGCGTCACTTCTCACAGATCACTTCTCACGCATCACTCGTCCGCCATCCCGAGTTCCTCGGCGCGGCGCCGCGTGACCCACTTGGCAATAAAGATCGACAGCTCGTAGAGGCCCAGCAGCGGCAGGGCCACGATGATCTGCGAAATGGGGTCTGGCGGGGTCAGGAACGCGGCCACGGCGAGCACCGCGATGAGGGCGTACTTGCGGTAGGTCCGCATCGCCTCGGGGGTCAAAATGCCGACCTTCGTCAAGAAGTACACCACCACCGGGAGCTCAAAGAGCAGCCCCGTGCCCAGTGTCCAGAACGTCACCATGCTGAAGTAGGTCATGATGTCGAACTGGTTAATAATCTGCTCCGAGAGCGTGTACTGGGCGAAGAACTGGAGCGCCAGGGGGGTCAGGATGAGGTACCCGAACGCCGCGCCGAGCAGAAAAAAGAAGGTGGCAAACACCGCTGAGAAGCGCATGCCCTTCTTCTCGCTGGGGTAGAGGGCCGGCTCGATGAAGCGCCACAGGTAAAAGACCACGACCGGCGAGCCCGCGATGAGCCCCACGACGATGATGGTGCCGATGTCCGCAAAGAACTGGCCGGTGATCGTCCGGTTGAGCAGCTCCAGGCTCTCCGGCTCCAGGGCCAGCACGTTGTACATGAAGAAGCTTGGCCGTGTAGGCCCGATGAGGACCTGGTCGACGATCCATTCACTAAAGAGGGCACACAGGGCAATGGCGACGAGCACCCCGGATCCGGCTTTAATCAGGGTCCATCGCAGCTCTTCGAGGTGGGCGAGAAACGGCATCACGCCCTTCTCGTCGGGCGGAGGCCCGTCACTCGGGGCCCCGTCGCCCTGCACCCCGGCAGGGGTCTCCGTCTGTGAAGAGGGGACCTCGGGCATACAACTGTGGCTGTGATACGGTGGGACTGGATCGACCGCCTCCTGTCATGT
>CAZRPQ010000139.1:0-6279 GCA_964601725.1 uncultured Salinivenus sp.
CCAGCAGAAGGACGTGCCCTTCGTCCTAGAGATCCGGGACCTCTGGCCCGAGTCGATCGTCGCCGTGGGAGCCATGAGCCGGAACGTCATCATTCGGTTTTTCGAATGGGTGGAACGGGTTCTTTATCGAAAGGCCGCTCACATCGTGGTCGTGACGGACGCCTTCAAGTCGGCCATCGCCGAAAAGGGGATTGCCCGCGATAAAATTTCGGTGATTAAAAACGGAATCGAGACGGATTGGTGGGAGAAACCACTCGACGAGGAACGCCTGGCGGCCCTGAGCCGCGAGCACGACCTGGAGGGCACGTTCGTCGCGAGTTACATCGGGACAATCGGAATGGCCCATCGGGCCGACGTGTTGCTGGAGGCGGCCCAGCGTTGCGAGGACCCCGACATCGTATTTATGGTCGTGGGCACCGGGGCTAAGCGCGACGAGCTAGCGGCGCGCCAGGACGAGCAGAAGCTCGATAATTTCCGGCTGGTGGAGAAGGTCCCGAAGGAGACGGTGCCCTATCTGCTTGGACTCAGCAACGTCAGCGTCGTGCACCTGCGCGAAAATCCGCTCTTCGAGACGGTGATCCCCTCCAAGATTTTCGAAGCGATGGCCACCCGGACGCCCATCGTACTAGGGGTGCGGGGAGAGGCCCAGAGGATCATTGAAAACGCGGGGGCTGGAATCTCGATTCCGCCTGAGGACCCCGACGCGCTGGTTGAGGCGGTGCGTCGCCTCAAGGAATGCCCAGAGCTCCACGCGGAGATGGCCGAAAACGCATACGAACACGTTCGAGCCTACTATGACCGAGAGACCCTTGCACGCGAGTACGCGGCTCTGTTGGGTCGGGTTGCTGGGGAGATGTCGCCGGAGCCATCTCCCGCTTAGTCCCATTTCAACGATCTCTGGTGACTCAGGCACGGATAGGAAACCACGGCGCTGTCTCGGCAGTGAAGAGAAGATGAACAGATCAGAACGGCTCGAAGACCTCGGCGATCCGGACATCTGTCCAGGCCGACCCCTCGTCGGCCCTCAATAAGACCCGGACTCGGGGAGCGATCCGCGAGCAGGGGGGCGCTGATCTGACCCCGGTTTGACTCGAGGTGTTCGGGCAACCAGGGCAGAAACCCGGGAACTGTCCGAGGGGTGAGTTTTGCGACCTCCCCCAGCCCATGCAGGAAGTTACACTTGACGATGTGCTCCGTTGTGAACGGTCGAACGGCCGTTCGTTCGCCTGCTGAAGTCGGGGACCCCCTCGAGTACGTTGACGATGCGCTCCGCCGTCTGTCCGTCCCAGTAGGGCGGTCGTTCGGAGGACGGTTCGATCTGGGCAACAGCTCGAACACGCCGCACCACCTGGGTCGGGTCCAGCGGCAAAAGCTCGTTGGTCCCGCGCTCGAGTGTCACCGGGCGCTCAGTGTGCTCCCGGAGCGTCAGGCAGGGGACGCCCAAGAAGGTCGTCTCCTCCTGAATGCCGCCGGAGTCGGTCACAACGACGGCCGCTGTCTCCATCAGTCGCAAAAACTCGAGATAGCCCAGTGGTTCTAGAAGCCGAAGTGAGTCGATGGCCATCAGTTCGTCCTCCAGCCCAAACTCCTCAAACCGATTGCGTGTGCGCGGGTGCATCGGGAACACCACGGGCCGTTCGGCGGCAACTCGCTCGATGATTCGCAGGAGCTTGCGGACGCCCTTCTCGTGGTCGACGTTGGCGGGCCGGTGCATGGTCATCAGTGCATACCGCCCCTCGTCCAGCCCGAGGTCGTCGATAACAGGGGTTCTGCCGGCCTTTTCTCGAAACTGAACGAGCGAGTCGATCATCAGATTGCCCACGAAAAAAATCTTGTCGTCGGCAACCCCCTCTTGACGTAGATGGTCGATTCCACTCTGCTCGGTGACGAAGTGGTAGTCAGCAATTCGATCCGTCACGAGCCGATTGATCTCTTCCGGCATACGGCGATCGCCGCTGCGCAATCCTGCCTCCACGTGGGCCACCTGGACGTGCATCTTCGTAGCGACGAGCGCGCACGCCAGGGTCGAGTTGACATCCCCTACGACGACCACCAAGTCCGGCTGTTCGGTTTCGACGACCTCCTCGAAGGCCGTCATGATGCGGGCCTTCTGCTGCGCGTGACTTCCGCTCCCGACCCCGAGATACACGTCGGGCCGGGGCAACTCCAGTTGACGGAAGAAGACATCACTCATCTGTTCGTCATAGTGCTGGCCCGTGTGCACAATTTTAGACTGGAATCGGTCGTTCTGATTCAGCGCCCGATGCAGGGGGGCCACCTTCATAAAGTTCGGACGCGCCCCGACGACGCTGAGGACCTTCATGCTCTGATCCCCCGCATTCCCCTTGGCCTCCAGGGCAGCCTGTACCGGACCCATGCTGGATCCGTCCCCCCCGGCGGACGGCAGCACTTCGATGGTCTCCTGATCGGGGACCGCCTCGTTGACAACCCGTGGCTTCGCCTCGGCAGGGGGCTTCTCGGCAGGGATTGGGGCCAAGCACCCAAGCCGCCACGCCCATACCAGGGCGACGGCCGCCGTCCCCCCCGCGAGTGCATACCCCCACACAACGGGCAGAATTCCCATCAGAAACGCAGCGCTCCCGAACCAAGCCCCGACGAGATAGAGGGTCATCACGGCCGTCCGCTCGGATCCCTTCTCGACGAGACGGTGGTGAATGTGGCTGCGGTCCGGGGCGAAGACGGTCCTATCGGACACCAGCCGTCGTAGGATGGCCATCCCCGTATCCAGCACCGGGACGCCCAGGAGGACAGGCAGGATGAGAAGGGCCAGAACCGGATCCGAATGCAGGCTTCCCTGAAGCGTGTACCCGGCCAGGAGGTATCCCAGAAAGAGGCTCCCGGAATCGCCCATGAAGATAGAGGCCGGGTTGAAGTTGTATGGCAGGAAGCCGAGGAGTACGCACGCCATCGTGATGCCGACAGCCATCAGTCCCAGTTCCCCCTTTACCCCGAAGAGGGCCGCACACGCGAGAAAGGCAATGCCGATCACCCCCGTCGCCAGTCCGTCGAGACCGTCGATCAGGTTGACAGCGTTGATAACGCCCACCACCCAGATAATCGAAAGTGGAATGCTGTACAGGGCCAAGCCAATCTCACTCCCTTCTTCGACGAACGGGAGCTCAGCGACTTGAAGGTAGGCGCCGGCGTGGAGGAGCAGGTACGCGGCAATGAGTTGAAGGAAGAACTTGCCCTTCGGGTCAAGCCCGTGCTTATCATCCCAAAGACCAGTTCCGAGCATCAAAAATGCTCCGATCCAAAACGGAAGCGTCTGCATCGTCCCCGGGAGACCGCCCTGAAGGGCGAAGAGAGCGACGACCGCAGCGACAACGCCCCCCGCAACTGCGAGCCCTCCGCCCGTTGGCGTTGGGTCCGAATGGATATTTCGGGTCTGGTCGGGCCGATCAAGTAGACCGAGGTGGCGAGCCCTCCCTCGAAAGGCCCAAGTCAGGAGAAGCGTTGCCAGAAAGCCTGTAGCGGCACTTCCTGCAAGGCCAAAGAGTAGAGGTGTGGCCATTTGGCGTGCATTTATTGCTCGAAAGCGCTGGCGAAATATTTAAAGGTTAAGTTAAGAGCTGAAGGATCATCCTTCACCAGTGGGCACCGTAACGTTAATCTGATATCCACAGGATAATGGCCTCCACGCGTGGAGAAGTAAGCATCTAGAGAGGTGAGCAGTCCAACTTTGGAGTATGTGTTTCTCTGTACCTTCTCCGAAAAGATGACGTTTTTGGATGAGTACACCCCCCTCTTTGGGTGAACAAAGGTCTACCGGTGAGGGGAGGTCCCGGGCCAACCCACAAAATTGTCCTCCTTGCTCTCCCGAACTGTCGGGGCACCAGAAGGGAGACGGTCTGGCTGGGCGGTTCTGATCCGAGGGGCCCCGAGCGAATTGGACGGAGCTTTTGTGGGGAACACGCGGGTTCTCCACTACGACGAGTGGTTGGTGCTCCTGTGAGGCGCGTTTTCTATGGATGGAGGGAGTTCGAAACGAGACTCTCCGGGCGATGGGACCTGGGAGGCGGCTTCCCTTCTCATCCGTATCTCTCCCACTCTTTCGGCGTCGGCTTGTGGGACACGGCAGTCCGATGAAGGTTTTTTCCTGAAAGAAGGGGCCGATACGGGGGAGGCGCAACATCCGGAGTTCACGGCGAGCGCTGCGGAGCCGATCCGCCTGTCTTTCCTCATTCTCTCTCGCCGTGCGACCTTGAGGGGCAGGGGACGGGTCTTGTGGATTTGCGGCGCGGCACGAAACGCTCTGCAACGCCCCGCAGCGATTCGACCCCGGCTCCTCCTCGTGATTACCGTTGTCCTCCTCGGCGCGAGCCTGTCGTTGCCCCCCGTCGCCGGGGGGCAGACGTTTGTCTACCCCCACGAATGCCTTTGGATCGTTGACAACGGACAGGTCGCGTCCCGGCTGAGGCGGCCACAGTCCTTCCAACGGTGCGCCGGGGGAGCCGGGCGACCCCTGGCCGTCTACGACGCAGGAGGAACGAGGGCCGGATATAGGGACTGGTAGTAGGCAGCGGGCGGGATCTTCTTCGCCGCCATTCGGCCCTCGCCTCGCCCGGGTCGGCTTCGCCTCTGTTCGCACCCCAGGTTCTCAGGGCGTAGGGCTAATTCTCTCGCAGGTCTATGGCGACCGATTGTGTATCACTGGCCGCAACCTCGACTGCTCGTTCCGCTTCGCCCAATACCGGATGGCGGGCGGTGACGGTGTAGGTCCCAGCCTGGAGTCTGGTCTCGTACCAGACGTCCGAGTTTTCCACGCGGCGCTCCCCATTGATGTAGATGGAGCCCCACGGGCGGGCGAGAACCCGTAGGTACCCCGTTTGCGCCTCCAGAGACGCCTCTACTGTGGCGGTATCATTTCCTTGCACCGCTATGCGCTTTGTCACGGTCTCGTAGCCCGAGCGGATAAAGGTAAGCTCGTGCGTGCCCGCTGCCACTCGGTCAAGCGTCACCGGCGTTGAGCCGACCCTATAACCGTTCAATTCGACCGTCGCGCGTTCCGGATTTGACCTCAGTTCCAGGCTTCCCGTCACTAGCGAGTCGGTCTCGCTTTCGCCGGTGCGATCAGAGCTGGCCGCTTGCTGCTGGGTGAGCTCTTGCTCCCGATTCGGCTCCTGCTCTTGGGTGGAGGCCTGTGCCGGGCGGGTCTCCGGGGGGCTCCCGGCGTAGGATTCCTGATTCGATCCCTCGTCCTCCGTCTGGTCCGAGGAAGGAGCTGGCCGAAAGTCCTCCGTGGTCGGCGGGCCCTGGGCCTCGCGCTGCGCATCGCTCAGCACCTCCTCCGGCCCCAGGCGGGGTGCGTACACGGTGGACTGGTCGGCGGCGAGCGTCAGTACGGTGTCACGGTTGAGGTAGCCCTCCTTTGTCACGGACACCAAGTGGGTGCCGGCCGGAATGCGGCGGTTTTCGAGGGGAGTCTCGCCAACGGTGTCGGCCCCGACGATGACGGACGCCCCCGCCGGCTCGGAGTAGACAGAGATCGTTGAGTGGCTACGGGGGGAGGCGGTCCTGCCGGCGTCCTGCTCGGGAGAGAGATGGGTGGGCGAAAAATAAATCAGCGCCCCCACTGCGAGGACCGAAGCCACCAGAGTAATCGAGAAGGCGTAGCGTCGAAGAAGACGCAAGACGCCTCCCCTTCCGGCTCCCGGGGACCGGTACGGCGTCCAGGTCGGGGACCCGTAATTCGGGCGTTTTGTTGGCTTGTCTCCCCCAGGGGATGGTTCTTCGCCAGGCATCAATGAGAGCCGAGTACGGCTTTATCTGTGGGGGAGCGAACGGGACTTTGTCCTATATGCGAACGAAGGCCTGCCATGTTTCTCCATTTCCCTTCCAGGACGGGACAGTCGCGCGTTGAGGGTTTCTTTCTCGGAGAGGTCGGAGGGGCCGCACTGCATCTAAAACTGCGGAGTTCCCTGGCTGATACCGAATGCGAGCTTTCGATGTACACTTGCGCTCCCCTCCGTCCACGTAGAGACGACCGGCCCGGTCGGCTTTACAGCCAGGGGTGCGTTCTATTCCCCCGGATTTGCTGATCTCGACGACCATCGGGACCCTGCACAATGATCCTGCGCAGATGGGCAGATGCTCTGAGTCGGACCGTGCCATTTTGATCACGTGAGGGCGCTTTCCGCTCTGAAATCGAACCTCGACATTCGACACCCGAAATCGCCTACCCCACCCGCGCGAAGCCGAGACCGTCCTCGGCGTACGAGGTCTCGTAGCGGCGGCGGAGGCGCTCGTGCTCGTCGG
>CAZRPQ010000140.1:0-6256 GCA_964601725.1 uncultured Salinivenus sp.
GTCTCGACGGCAAACTGCGTCATCGCCAGGTCGGGCGCGCCGAAGAGCAGGTACAAAAGCGCGACGCCGTATCCCCCCACGCTCAGCGCCAAAATCGCGACGAAACGATCGTGCGTGCGCACCGCCACGGCCGCCGATGTGATGACGAGCGCCGCCAGGCCCACTTCGTAATATTCGACGTTGGGGATGTCTCCCGCGAACGAGACCCCCCCGAGACTCTCCCCGGCCAAAAATCCTCCCCCCACGAGCACGAAGATGGCCGAGAAGGTCGCGAAGAGATACCACCGAAAGCGCCCATTCTGAACGAGGCGCGTCACCGTGTGGCTCAGGGACGACACGCCGTACAGTCCCCGCTCAAACACCCGCCCCGGGCCCTGGCCGAAGAGCGTGCCCAGCCCCGCCATGAATCCCGTTTCGCGCAGCCCCTCCCAGTAGGCGTAGATGGCAAAGCCCAAGGCAAAGGTCACGAGGCTCGCGATCAGCGGGAGATTGACCCCATGCCACAGCGCAAGGTGGAGCTCTGTGGACTCTTGCAGAATGCCCGCCCGGGCGGCCTGGAGCAGCGAGTGGTCGATGAACGCCGGGTAGACGCCAAACGCAAGGCCCAGGACGCCGAGCACTAGCGGGCCGCTCCACATGCCGACCGGTGCCTCGTGCGGGTCTCGGGTAAACGCCCCTTTCATTTCCCCAATAAACGGCTTCAGCCCCACGAGCAGGCCCGACCCCACCAGGGCCGCGTTCGCCAGCACGCCGGCGCCCAGAATCAAGGGGCCCCAGGTGCCGCCGTGGAGCGCCGCCTCGTAGGTGACTTCTTTCCCGATGAACCCAAACAGCGGCGGAATGCCCGCCATCGAGAGCCCGGTGGCCACGCCCCCCGCCATCGTCCAGGGCATCGCCCCGCGCAGTCCCCCCAGCTCCAGCAGGTCCCGCGTGCCGGTTTCGTGGTCGACGCTCCCCGCCATCATGAACAGGCCGCCCTTGTAGAGGGCGTGCACGACCGTGAATGTCACCATCGCCTTGATGGCGGTCTTCGTCCCAATCCCCAGCAGCATGGTGAGCAGGCCCAGCACCATGACCGTCGTGTAGGCCAGGATCTGCTTCAGGTCGGTGTACCGCAGCGCCAGCCAGGCGCTCATCAGCATCGTAAAGCCGCCCACGATCCCGAGCGTGCCGGCCCAGACGGTCGTGCCGCCGAGGACCGGATGCAGCCGGGCGAGGAGAAAGACGCCCGCCTTTACCATGGTGGCCGAGTGGAGGTACGCGCTCACCGGTGTGGGGCCCGCCATGGCCGCGGGGAGCCAGAAGTGAAAGGGAAACTGCGCGGACTTCGTGAAGGCCCCGGCGCAGACGAGGACAAAGATTGCGAGGTAGTAGGAATGTCCCTGTACGGTGGCCCCGAGGGTCAGCATTTGGCTAAACTCCCAGGTCCCCGCCACGCTGCCCAGAAGGATCAACCCCGCTAGGAGCGCCAGCCCCCCACCTCCCGTCACAATCAGGGCCTTCCGTGCGGCCCGCCGCGACTCCTCCTCGGTGTGGTAGAAGCCGATGAGCAGAAACGAGGTGAGGCTCGTCAGCTCAAAGAAGATGAAGAAGACGAACACGTTGTCGGCCACCACGAGGCCGAGCATGGCCCCCATGAACGCGAGCAGCTGCGTGTAGAAGCGGCCCAGCTCCTCGTGGTGGGCCAGGTACCCCCCCGCGTAGACGACGATCAGCGTGCCGATGCCCGTGACGAGCAGCGCAAAGAGGAGGCTCAGCCCGTCCAGATAGAACGAGAGCGGCGTGTCCAGCGACGGCACCCACTCGTAGGAGTGCCGGAGGGGTTCCCCGTGGGCCACCTCCGGCAGCGTCTGCGCGAAGTATGTAAAAACGCCAAGGGGGAGCAGCGCCAACACCCACCCCGAGGCGCGGCCCAGGAGGCGCACGACCAGCGGGGCGAGGGCCGCACCAACGAAGATGCTAAAAACAGCGAGGAGCATGACCGAAACAGCCTGACGGGAAGAGTCGACGCAAGACCACTCTGAACGTACCGCGCGCTAGGCGGCCGAACCGGACGGGCCGGTCCCCTCCTGCACACGCCCCCCGGCCTCGGTCGATCGCACCTCCTCCCCTTCCCGCCGAAGCTCCTCGTACTCCGCATCCCAGTCATCGAAGGCAGTCTGTCCCCACAGCGCGACGTTCCCAAGATAGCCCGCCCGCCCAATCATATGGGCCGAGACGGGAGCGGTGAGAAAGACAAACAGCAGGGCCGCGAGGGCCCGGGCGGTGACGCTGAGCTCCCCGAACGCCACGGCCGCGGAGATCAGCATGAGACCGATGCCGAGGGTCCCGGCCTTCGTGACGGCGTGCATGCGGGTGTACAGGTCGGGGAATCGGAGCAACCCCACCGCGGCCACGAGCATCAGGAACGTCCCTCCAGTCATCAGGAGAGCGGCGAGAATGTCGGTCATGAATCCACGAGGGCTTCTCCGGAACGAACGCGCTCAATGTATCGGGCCACGGCCACAGTGCCCAGAAAGGCCAGGAGTCCCAGCACGAGGGCCACGTCGATAAACGCTTCTTCCCCCGCCAATACGGAATAGGTAGCCAGAAATCCCATCGCGAGAAAGGCCACGAGGTCGAGGGCGATCACGCGGTCCGACAGATGCGGCCCCGAAAGCACACGAAGGAGCGCGGCCAAAATAGAAACGCCCAGCACCGCCAGTGACAGATAAGTGGCCCAAAGCAACGGCCCCTCGACAACGCTCATCGACCAATACGCTCAGACAGCAGAACGGCGACCTACGCCACGACAGATGTACGTCACACAGAAGATATAGTAAAGAGGGCGAGAGAAAGAGTCCAGTGGGAGACAGCAATCGATCGTGAAGACGCGGTGCCAATCGGGGGCGGAAATCCCTACCGACCTCAAAGAACGAGTTATGATGTACGTCGACGGGATGTGTCCCCGTCTCCATCCGTCAGAAATGAGCCCGGTTGTCGTCCCAAACACCCACAGCGGTCGTGTGCAGGCTTTGATTTGGGACCTATTCGACTGGACGGGGAGGCCTCCGCGAACAGATCCCTGATCATTCCTCACACAGAATCGCTCCCAACACAGAGCCCCCGAATTTTCATCTTTGGGCACGAACTGACGGAAAGGGTTCGTGTACGTGTACTGAATTGCTTCCGCTCTTCACCCTCCGAAAAACTCCTTTTCTACCGATGCCCGACGACGATACACTCTTCGAATTCGAGCAAGACATGTCCCGCGCGGACGTCGCCACGTACCTGCGCACGGTGGCGGACAAGCTGGACAATAGCGGCCAGCTCGACTTCTCGGCCGCCGACCAGTCTACGACGATCGAGGTTCCGGAGCACGTCGAGTTTGAGATCGACCTGGAGCGCGAATCGAATGAGCGCGGCTCCTCGGAAGTCAGCCTCGAACTTGAAATCGAATGGTACGAAACCCGAGAAGGGAGCATTGCGGGCCCCGGATCCCTTGAGATTGAATAGCAGCGCGAGATTGAATAGCGGTGTTCCTGCCCGCACTTGTTTCCCTCGCGCGGAGGGGCCCGCTCTCGTCTCATTGCTCTGCGTCCCCAAAATCTTATCCCCGCGATGATTCGACGCTCTCTTTATATCGGTCTGTCCTTGCTCCTCCTCACGCTCGTATCCACTGCTCCCGCCACTGCTCAGGAGCGCGGAAACGACGAGGCCCGCGTAAGCCCCAATGCTGCCGTCTCCCAGACCATCGGGACCACCGAGGTGCGCATCACCTACGGCCGCCCCCAGGTGAAGGGGCGCGAGATCTTTGGCGGACTCGTGTCCTACGACGAGGTGTGGCGCACCGGCGCCAACGAGGCGACCACCTTCTCCGTCTCTTCGGACGTGACCATCGAAGGCGAGCCGCTCTCGGCCGGCACCTATTCCCTCTACACAATTCCGGGGCCGGAGGCCTGGACGATCATCTTCAACAATGTCGCCGATCAGTGGGGCACCAACTACGACGACAGCGAGGATGCCCTCCGTGTAGAGGTGACGCCCGAGTCGGCCTCTGCACGGGAGATGATGACCTTCCTCTTCGAAGAGGTCACGGCCGAACAGGGCACCTGCGTCCTGCACTGGGCCGAGACCCGTGTGCCGTTCGAGATCCAGGTCGCAGAGAACTGACCCGGATCCCTCAAAGTGGAGGCGGTTCGCCCCGCTGCCGATCTGGGCCCCGGTCTGAATGGAGCTCCCCCACGTTCGTCTCCGAAATAGCGCCGTCCCGCCATGCCTGACGATTCGCCGAACGAGATTACCTTCGTCTACGAAGACGCCGATGAGGTTCGCACCATCGCTGCGACCGGTGCCCACGGCGGCCCTACCCCGGACGGCGCCTCGGTGGTGGCCAACCTCTACGTCGAGCGCGGAAGCATTCCGCACCACGTGAGCCACCAGATCGACGAGACCGGTCAGGTCGACCTCAGCGAGCAGAGCGAACAAGTGACGCGCGGGGAACTGACCCGCGAGGTGCAGGCGTCGCTCGTCATGACCCCGGAGCACGCCCTTCAGCTCGCACAGTGGCTCCAGCAGAACGCCCGGCAGGCGATGGAGCAACGGGATCAAACCTTCGGCTGAAACGCCCCCGTCCCCGGGAACGGGGACGCGCCAATCGGGCCATTTCTTCCTCCTGCGAAGGTCGTCCCCAAGACATGGAAGACATGGAGCGATGCCCCTCCTGTGGCGCCCACCGCGACGCCTCGGACGATTACTGTCCCGTTTGTGGAGAAACCCTGACGGAGGTTCAGCTCTCGGAGGCGACCGGCGAGCCGTGGTACGAACGGCCCGGCACGCTGCTGGTGCTCGTGCTCGTGTTCTGGCCCGCCGCCCTCTACGGGGTGTACCGGCAGGGCCAATGGGCACACCCCTCGAACCGATGGGTGCTCGGGGGATGCCTCATTATGGCGGTCGTGTGGGCGATCATCCTGTGATCTGACGCACGTGCCCTCGTCTTTTCCGGGGGAGAGAGAAGCCGATCGGGAAGAGCCGGGCCGGCCACTGCGAGCGGTCAGACCGGCTGCGCGCTGTTCTCCGTCCCAATCGGGGCCGCAAGACAGGCGTCCGGGATGGCGAACGCATCGACCAGCGCTTCCGCCTGGGGCCGCACCTCGTCGCAGAGGTCGTTGACGGTCCCCCGGAGGGCTTTCGCCTTGGCAGACTCCACGTAGCCGGCCTCCAGGAACCAGTCCAGATCCGCCTCAATGCGGGAGAGCGCAAACAGCTGGCGGAGGGGGGAAAGCGTCTCGCGAAGCGGCTCCTCCTCGACCGCCTCGATGGCCTCCACGAACCGGTCCAGAATCACCCGCTCGGCCTCCGCGTGGGCGAGCTGCACGAGGTGGTCCTGCACGTCGACGAACGCATCGAACGGGTCCATGCCGTTGTCGATGCGGCGCTTCAGGCGCTGGCCGGCGTTTTGGAGCATGTGGTCGGCCCGGTATTCGAACGCTCCCCGCTGAAAGTCGAGGCTCCGCAGGTGCTCGGGGTCCGTCTTGCGCGTGACGACGGGATTGAGCTCCGTCACCCGCGTGGCCACCTCGCCGGCCACGAAGCGCGCCATGCCCAGCAGGTTCATGTCGCGAAACTCGCGCCGGAAGTCCGACAGTAGCCCCTTGGCCACCTGGAGCATGAGCACCGTGTTGTCGCCCTCGAAGGTGGTGAACACGTCCGTGTCGGCCTTGAGCCGGCCAATGCGGTTGTCGGCCCGGTAGCCCTGTCCCCCGCACGCCTCGCGAGCTTCCTGCAGCGTGTCGGTGGTGTGCCAGGTGGCGTAGGCCTTGAGCGCGTTGGCCTCCGCCTCAATCGTATCGAGCGACTCCTCGCGCCCTTTGGCCGCGAAGCGCGCCGTGAGGTCGTCGAGCGCAAAGTGCAGGGCGTAGGTCGTGGCCAGGCGCGGCAGCAGGCGGCGCTTGTGGGTGCGGTAGTCCAGGAGGGGCACCTCCGGCTCGTCCTTCGGCCCAAACTGCCGCCGCCGGTTGCCGTAGCGGACGGCGATCGTGAGGCCCGACTTGGCGGCGCTCAGCCCGGCCCGCGCCACGCTGATGCGCCCCCCCACCAGCGTGCTCAGCATCGTGAAGAAGCGCTTGCCCGGGCTCGGGATGGGACTGTCGTAGGAGCCATCCGGGGCCACCGAGGCGTAGCGGTCCAGCATGTTTTCGCGTGGGATGCGCACTTTGTCGAACCAGAGCCGCCCATTGTCCACCCCGTTGAGGCCCATCTTCTCGCCGCAGTCCTC
>CAZRPQ010000141.1:0-6222 GCA_964601725.1 uncultured Salinivenus sp.
AGGGGACCGGCGCGCTGCGGACCGCCCTCCACGAGATGCTTGCCGACCGGCCCGAGGTCGCGGACTACCGGAAGGCCCCCATCGAGGAGGGCGGCGCCGGCGTGACGAAGGTAGACCTCGGGTAGGTGTGGAAGTGTGGATGTTTGGAAGTATGGAGGTGGAGCAGACTTCCTCCATCCTGCTGTAGGCGCCCATCACTTCCATCCCTCCACCCGTCCATCCGTCCAAACGTAATTGGACGAAGTGCCCGCCGGTTTGTAGCTTCGTGATCGACTGTCCGAATCGACGACTGTCCTCCGACCAGCACCCCCACCGATGGCCCACATTGTTGCAACCCGTCCGTTGATTGAGGGCGGACTCTCTGGATTGCGCGAGGCGCATGCCCTAACCGTCTGCGACCCGCCCCCCGGAAGCACGCGCTCCGTGGACGAGCTCATCGCCCTGACCGACGGGGCGGACGTGCTTCTCTCGATCCTTGCCGATCCGGTGACGGAGCGACTGTTCGAGGAGCGACCCGCCCTCCGGATGGTTGCGCAGTACGCCGTGGGCGTGGACAACATCGACCTGGACGCCGCGGAGGCCCATGGGGTGGCCGTCACGCACACGCCGGGCGTACTGACCAACGCGACGGCCGACATGACGTGGGCGCTGCTGCTGGCCGCGGCGCGGCACATGACCGCGGCGGACCGGTACGTGCGCGACGGCCGCTTCGAGCGCTGGGAAACGACCCTCCTGCTGGGCACAGAGTTGGCCCGCAAGACGTTGGGCATCGTGGGACTCGGCCGGATTGGAGCGGCGGTGGCCCGGCGGGCGCTCGGCTTCGGCATGGACGTGGTGTACCACAATCGCACCCGGGCCAATCCCACCGTCGAACGGCAAGCCAGTGCCCGCTACGTGGGACTCGAGGAGCTTCTGGAGACGAGCGACGTCGTCTCGCTGCACTGTCCTCACAACGAAGACAGCCACCATCTGATTGACACCGCTGCCCTTGAACAAATGAAGTCGTCGGCGCTTCTCGTCAACACGGCCCGGGGCCCGGTGGTCGACGAGGAGGCGCTCGTTGAGGCGCTGGCGAACGGCGCCATTGCCGGGGCCGGGCTCGACGTGTTCGAGGAGGAGCCCGACGTGCATCCTGGGCTCCTGGAGCAGGACCGGGTTGTGCTTGCTCCCCATCTGGGCAGTGCCACAACCGACGCCCGCATGCGCATGGCACAGATGTGCGTGGCCTCGATCAAGGCGTTTCTGAACGATGCCGAGAGTGTGCCCCACCGGCTCGTGTAGGGGGCACGGAGGGGGACGCGCAGTGGGGGGTTGATCGATACGGTAGACGCCGGATGTATGGGGTGTCAGACGTTCCGAAGGGAGGATGGACTCACAGCCTCGAAGAACGAAATCGGCCCGTTTTTTGCAAGGATGCGGCAACAGCATTGCAGCCTCTCTCTACATACCGGTCGGTGCTTTCCATTCATGTCCGTCCCGAGACTGTCGTTGATGATCCTGCTGGTTGGAATTGGGGGAACACCAACCGTCGTTCAGGGGCAGGCGTCGGACTCGATTGCGCACGCGCCGGACTCGGCGGAGACGGGAATGTCCGCGGTTGCGAGGCGGGTGGCGGGGGCCTTTTCGGAGGGGGACGCCCGCCGTCTGCTCCGGCCCTCGGCCGATCGGGTTGAGATCAGTCTCTTCGGGGCCCGCACGTTCTACAGCAGTGCGCAGGCGCTGTACGTCTTGCGGGAATTCTTTCGGAGCCACGCGCCCCGTCGCTTCGTGGTCGGGGACGTGATGGAAACCGGCATGAGCTGTTTGGTACGGGGAGAGTACGAGCGCGCCCGGGTCGAACGGCGTCTTCAGGTCTACGTTCGACTCGATCGGCCCGAGAGAAAAGCCCCCTGGCACCTACGCGAGGTTCGTATCGAAGGCGCTCCCGAGTAAGGGCCCCTCTCTGCGGGACTGTGCGGAGCGGGATACACCGCGCCGGGAGGCCACTCGTCGTAGGGGATCAGAACCGAGCGCCCCGCTTCCTCCGTGGACTTGCCTTCTTGCTTGCGCACGATGAACCGCCTGCTTCGTAGTCTGCGACAGCGCCCGTGGGCGTGGGGGATTGGCATCGGACTCGTCGTGGCTCTCCTCGCGACGGTGGCTGTTCGGTGGTATTCCGTTCGGCTCGTCGAGGCCAACGCAGAGTCTCGGCAGAAGGCGGTCGTCGAGGCGGCGCTCACCACGATTGAGAACCAGTTCACGACCCTCCGAACGGAGCTCCACGGACGCGCCCAGGGCCTTGCCGCCGATTCGAGCGTCGTACAGGGACTTCGGGCATGGCGCGAGCGGGGAGAACGCCTGCCCCGGCTCACCCAGCACGTCGCGGGCCTCACGACCCCCGCCCGCACGACCGTGGAGGTGTACGCGCCGGGCGGGCGCGCCCTGGCATGGACCGGGAGGCAAATGCCCTTCGACAGTACGCGAGTGGGGACGAGTCCTCCTCAGGCGCCCCGAACGACCGTCGTCGAGGACGGGGAGGGACGATGGGCCCTTGCGGCCTGGGCGCCCGTTGAGCGTGGGGGGGACGTGCTTGGGGCCGTGCGGGTCGTCCGGGTCGTCCGGTATCGGCCTCCGGTCCAGAATCAGTATGTGCAGGCGGTGAGTCTGGAAGACCAGTGGACGCGGAAGACCGGGGAGCGGGTGCGAGTGCTCTGGACCCCGCCCCGTCCCAGTGCGCCACACCGTGAGCTTCGAGGAATCGGGGGCACAGTGCTCGGATACGGATCCGTCGACGCCCCCTCTCCGGACCAGCTGGTCGAGCGCACGTCTTCCTTCTACACCGATCTTCTCGTGGCCTGGGTCGTCGGCCTCGGGGCATGGGGGCTTGCCCTGGTCGTGGCCTGGTACCTGCGCCTCGCCCGCCGCGACGGCCTCCGCCGGCACCGAAAGGCGCGGAGTGCAGCGGCACGGCGACTCGTCGTCGTGGTCCTACTCGGCGTCGGGGCCCGCTACGCGATGCTCCCGCTCGACGTGCCGGCCCGGTGGGCTGTGTCCGGCACCGGACTGGCGCCGCTCTTCGACCCCACGTACCTGGCGTCGACCATCGGAGGGGGGATCTTTCAGTCGATTGGGGATCTCCTGCTCACGGGGCTCTGGGCTGGGGGCCTCGCCCTGGGCGTGGTGTACCTGGCCCGGCACTATCGCACCCGGGCCGACACCCTACGTGAGCTTCCGGAGGTCCTTCGGGGGGTCTCGCCCCAATATCCGCACGCCGCTCACTTCTTGGGCACCCTCGTCGGGCTCGTGGTGGGGAGCCTGGGGGGCATCGTGGCCCTCGCCTTTGTGGTGCGGCGGGCCGTGCTCGATAGTACCCTCGACTTCTTCTCCCGAACCGGACTGCTTCCGGAGCCGCTCGTCCTCGGGGTCCTGTGCGGCCTATTTCTGCTGGTGGCCGCCGGGGTTCTTGCGGGGATCGGGGGCACGTGGATGGCGCTCCGTCGACTGCTTTTACGTCGTCCGCGCCACTGGCCCCGAGGCATCGGATTCGTCCTTGGGACGATCCTGTTCGGGGGGGCAGTGGGCGTGCTGTATATCGGGATGGACGTACAGGCCATCGTCTCGCTGCCGTACGTACTAGGAATCCTCGGTGGCGTGGGCGGGGTAGTGACCTATGGGTTCGTCGGGGAACGTGGAAGCGACGAGGTCCTGACGCTCCGTGGACTGCTGGGGTGTCTCTTCGCGGTGACTGTGCTTCTGTATCCGTTGCTCTACGCCGGCATGGACGCGAAGCGACAGGAGCACATGGTCGACGCGGCTCTCTCGTTCGAGCAGCAGGAGGACCCCCGCGTCCTCTATTCCATGCGTCAGATGCTCCGCTCCGCGTCGGAAGCGCTCTCTCCGCCGCTCCGAGCCGCCACTCCGAAGGCCCCCACGCGGCTCGACTCGGCCGCCACGCAGCTCGTCCGGCAGTCCCTGCTATCGTCCCTCGCGGCGTATGAGGTCCGGCTCAGTATACTCGGGAGCGACGGGACGGTGCGGCGCCAGTACACCCCCGATGGCCGGATGCAAGGAACGCTGACCGACCGGTCCGCCCGGAACGCCTTTGCGGCCCTCCGGCCCGTCTACGAACGGAGTCCGGGTTTGGTCGTCAAACAGCTGCCCCAGGAGGCCGCGGTGCGGCCCTCCGAGAAAAGTCATTTTCAGTATGCCGGTCTCCTCAGCCTCCCGCCGGATGCGGATTCGGTGGAGGCCTGGGTTGTGCTCCGGGTTGAGCCGCAATCGCTGTTGCCCGGCACAGGCGTCGGGGCGTCCCGGGTGTTCCTGCCCAACGGTTCGTTTGGCGACCTCTATGCGGACTTGGCGCTGGCCGAATTTCGGAACAGGACCCTCGTCCGCAGCGTGGGGCCCGACTTTGGACGAACGCGGCTCCAGGTCGCCACGCACGAGGCCCTCGAAGAGCAGCCGGCCCTGTGGCGTCGGGAGACCGTACGGGGGCGTCAGTACTTGACGTACTACCATCGATTTGGGCCGGGCGACGAGGCGTCATCCTCCACCGCGGCGGTGCGCATCCCAGCCATTCTCGCCTTCGATCACCTCTACTATCTGCTCCGCCTCACGGTCGCCGGGCTCTGTGTGGGGCTGTTGGTGTATCTGCTCGGGCTCTACGTGCGGTACCGGCGGGGGCGGCTCCCAGCCTCACGCGTGCGGTTCCGCAACAAAGTGCTCAATGCCTTCCTCGTGGTCGGCATTGTCTCGATGGTCGCCGTGGGGGTGGTGGGGGTGGGCGTGGTCACCGGGGAAAACGAGCGCATCATCGAGCGCCGCATGCACGATCATCTCACCCGCGTGGAAGAGACGCTGGCCCTGGAGGCCCGCTCCGACGAGCGTCTGTGGCGCGTGGCGCAGCGGATGGACGTGGACACCCTTGCCGCCCGGGTCGGCCTCGACCTTCATCTCTACAGGGACGGGCAGCTCGTTCGAACGAGCCAGCCGCGCCTCCTCCGCGACGCCTTGGTGAACGAGCGTCTGTCCGGCAGCGTGTACCACGATCTCTACGACGAGGCCTACCGGTTCGTAACTGCCGAGGCCGCCATCGGACAGCTTCGGTATCGGGTGGGCTACCAGGCCCTGGTCGACGGCGAGGGGCGCCCGCGTCTGGTAATCGGGGTGCCTACCCTCGCGCAGCAGGAGCAACTTCAGGAGGAAAAGTCGCGGACCCTGGCCTATCTCTTTGGGGCCTTGCTGCTTCTGGTCGTGGTCGTCGTGCTCACAGGAGTGGTCCTCGCAAACGCCCTGGCCCAGCCCATTGCCCAGCTCCGCAAGGGCCTCGAAGCCGTCGGCGAAGGCCGGTTTACGCGGACGCTGTCCGTTCATACGCGGGACGAGATTGGCGACCTCGTGCAGACCTTCAACGAGATGCGCGACCAGCTCACCGAGAGCCGTCGCAAGCTGGCGCGGCAGGAGCGGGAGCTCGCCTGGCGCGAGATGGCCCGCCAGGTGGCACACGAGATCAAAAATCCGCTCACGCCCATGAAGCTGTCCATCCAGCATCTGCGCCGGGCCTTCGAGCGGGCCGGCGATTCAACGGAGTCGTCGGAGTTTGCGGAGGTCTTCGACCGGATCACGAGTACGCTCATCGAACAGGTGGAGTCCCTCGTGCGCATCGCCGACGAGTTCTCGACGTTTGCGCGGCTGCCGACCCGGGTGCCCGAGCCGGTCGATCTCACTGAGGTGATTCGCGAAGCGGCGTCGCTCATGGAAGAGGAGGCGGCCAATCATGACGCCCTCACCCTCGAGTTGCCCGACGATCCTCTGGTGGTGGAGGCGGACCGCGAGGAGCTGCGCCGCATCTACATTAATCTCCTCAAGAACGCCCTGCAGGCCATTCCCGACGACCGCGAAGGGTCCGTGCGGGTGGCCGCGAAACGGGTGGACGAGGACCGCGGAACGGCACCAGTGGTGCGCAGTCAAGTGATTGACAACGGGATGGGCATTTCGCCAGAGGCACAGGACAAGGTCTTCGAGCCCAACTTTTCGACGAAGACGAGCGGTACAGGACTCGGGCTCGCCATTGCCAAGAAAAGCATCGACGAGCTCGGGGGCGACATTGGATACGAGACGACGGAAGGGGAGGGAACGACGTTCTGGATTCGGCTGCCCCTGGCGGAGGAGAACGTCATGAGGGAAGCGTCATGAGTTGATGAGTCATGAGTTGGGGAGTCATGAGTTGGGGAGTCATGAGTT
>CAZRPQ010000142.1:0-6212 GCA_964601725.1 uncultured Salinivenus sp.
GTGCACGTCGCCCGCTATGTCTCGGCTGAATATCCATCCACCAAACAGCTTCTAAGCGTAACAAACAGGGAGGCGTCCCTGGAAGTCAAATTGTTTTGGGCCTTACCGGAAGCTTATAGGAAACGTTACAGGCCCTGTCACTGAGGCGAAGTCGGGAGCGTTCTCACGCCTCCAGGTCGGCGAGGGGGTCTGGGTGGAGAAACTGGTACCCGCACTGATCCTTCACCTTCTGGTTGTCCACGACCTTGCCTGTGGTCGTGTCTGTGTCGTCAAACGTGGGCGGCTCGAGCCCAAGCACCTCCGCCGCGCGGGTGTAGACGGCCTGTCGCGTGGGGTGCGCGTCGGCACAGGCGTTGAAGACCTCGTCGCGCGCATTCTGTTGCAGGAGGGTGCGAAGCAGGGCGATACAGTCGTCTCGGTGAATGAGATTGACCGGCGCCTCGGGCCGACCCACGTTCGTCCGTCCCGCGAGGAAGCGGCCGGGATGCCGATCGTCGCCGTACAGCCCCCCAAACCGCACGACCGTCGTGGCGACGGCGGGGTCGTCCATCAGCCGTTTCTCTGCGGCCAGCACTGCGCGCCCCGTGGAGCGACGAGAGCCCGGCAGGGCGTCCGGCTGCCCGGGCGGCTGATCCGCCTCCGTCACGGTCCGCTCCACGCTGGGGTACACCCCGGTGGAACTCGCAAAAAGGATCCATTCGACCTCTCCCTCCGCGGCGGCCGAGCGAACGGCATCGATCTGACGACGGTGCCGCGCACGAACGTCGTCGGCCCCTCGCGGCGGCGGCACGTTCAGCACGAGGATCGGGGAGGCGAAGAAGGCGGCGATGTCTTCGCCGGAAAGGTCGGGGTCGAGCACGAGACGGTACGGGTCGATGCCGTCCTCCCGCAGCGCATCCATCTTTTCGGGCGTCGTCGTCGACCCCCGGACCCTCACGTCGTGGTCGACGAGACGCTGGGCCAAGGGGCGGCCGAGCCACCCGCAGCCGAGAATACTTACGGCGGTGTCGGTCATTGATGGCACATCGCGTCAATTCGTAGAAGATGAGGACGGGCCGGTCGTTTATCGGAAGTGTCCCTGTCGATGATCACATCGGGCACACAAGGGGGAGATGTCCGGATGGCACCCCCATCTGCCCCACTTTTTCATCCGCTGCCCGGCTGGGACGATCGGATATCAAGCGCCTCCTGTGAGGAATTGAGGCTCGTCCGCCTCCGGCTCCGGGAAGCAATCCGAAAAGCCCGGGCGCGAGGGGCGGAAACGTCCCCGAACTCGCCGTGTCCGGGCGTTCAGGGCCGTGAGTCTTTGGGGCCCGAGAGACGACCCGACCCTCCTGCACTTTAAAAATGGCGACAGGGATTTGGGTACTATGCGGGTTCTCGAAATGGTCCTTCGCTCTCGTGCAGCGCCATGGTTACGAACTGGGAGTTGGCCCACGGTCGCGGTGCAGGGACGAGTTGTCCCGACTGCGCTCCTCGTCCTCCGGGGGGGTGTCATCAGCAGCAGGACTCGTTCGACTGGACGGGGGGGCACGGCACGCTGCCGTACGAGCAGAAGACACAGCAGTCTCCCTCCACAGGGCGAAGGGTTGCGTCGCACGCCGGGCACTCCCAAAAGAACTGGCAGCCGTCTGTGGGCATCTCCGCCTCGGTCTGCGCCCCACACTCCGGACACGTGACGGTCGAGGTAAGAACGGGGTCCGGCATGGATCGGGAATCGGCTTTGAGCTGAGAGGGACCCCCGGCGTCCTTTGTGGCCGCCGTGAGCGCCTCCACGGATGCCGTTGCCGGATCGAAGCGAACGGTCGCCCGTGGGGGCTCAAGAGTTGCCTCTGCGCTGTAGACGCCGCGCACTTCTTCGAGGGCCGCACCGATACTCCAGTTCGTTCCTGTGTTCGACGGATCTTGCCTATTGATGCGGATGTTGGGGGCTGATTGGCGTCGGGATGAACGGAGCAGTCGTCGAAACGCATCGGCGACTTACTCACTGGCGGCCGTGGGGCGGTCCAGGACGGTCCCGCGCACGGCTTCGCCTTCCATTGCCTCGAGGATGGGGCAGGCGCTCGTGGGACCTTCGCTTTCCTCGCACGCCTCGGCCAGCCTCGACAGGGCGTCACGGATCCGCTTTAAGTCCTGGATCTTGGCCTTTACTTCACCAATCTTCTCTTCCGCCTGTGCCTTCACGTCCCGGCACGTCGCCCCGTCGTCGACCCGCATCTCCAGGAGGTCCTTGATCTCGGCGAGGGTGAAGCCCAGGTCCTGCGCCCGCTGGATGAAGCGGAGGCGGTCGACGTACGACTCGTCGTAGAGGCGAAAGCCCCCGTCCGACCGGGGCGGCTTCGGAATCAGCTTTTCCCGCTCGTAGTAGCGGAGGGTCTCGGGGTTGACATCGGCCTTTTCGGCAATCTCGCCGCGGGTCATGCCGTCCATGGGCTTGGGAAATGGGGAAGGAGTAGGAGGGAAGGGGGAAGGAGGAATGGGAGAAAGGGAGGAGCCCAAACATGGTCCGTGGGGCCGTTCGGAAATGGGAGGAGTGCGCCAGTCACGAGTCGGGGGCGAACACCTGAATCCGGTCGTTGCCGAGGTCGACGACATACAGGCGGCCCTCCGCGTCGACGGCCACGTCGACCGGGCGCTCGAACTGCCCCTCCCCGGCTCCCTTCTCCCCGAACGCTCGCACGACCTGTCCGTCCGGCGTGAATTCCTGAATTCGGTGGTTGTAGAAGTCGGCCGCAAAAATGTGACCGTCGGGACCCGTCGCGACCGCCGTCGCCACGTTGAAAGCGCCTTTCGTCGAGTCGGCCCAGGTCTGATCCGTCGGACGCATCCAGGCGAGCGAGCCGTTCGCGTCGTAGCGTTTGATCCGGTGGTTGTAGGCGTCCGCTACGACGAAGCCCCCGTCCGAAAGCAGGGCCACGTCGGTCGGATAGGAAAACCGTTTCGGCCCCGTGCCAGTCGAATCGGTCGCCCCCCACTGTCGGTCCAGCGTGCCATCCGGCCGGACGCGGAGCACGCGATGGGGGTAGAAGTCGGCGACGTAAAGGCGTCCCGCCGCGTCGACGGCGACGCCACCAGGAGCATCAAGGCCGTCCTCAAGCCCGGACGCATCGAGCGAGCGCTCCGAATCGCCCCCCAGTGAGAGAACGTGGACGCGGTCGGTGTTGAAATCTGGCACGTAGAGGGCCGAGTCCGTGGTGGCGATGTGCATCGGGCGGCGCAGCGTGTCGGCGCCTGCGAGCGCCGGGCCAATCTGCCGTGTGGCCGTCCCTGCAGGATCGAAGACCTGAATGCGACGATTCCCGGCCTCGCTCACGAAGATCTCTCCGCCCGCAACCGCAACCCCGATCGGCTCTTGGAGCTGGCCGAACTCGCTCCCCGACTCGCCCCAGGCCCGGGCAAACGAGTACGCGGGACCGGTCTGGGGCGAGGACTGACAGCCGACCCCCAAGAGGGTGGCGACGATGAGTCCCAGGAAGATGCCGGATGCGCGAGGATCGGACACGGCGTCAAAGGTTGATGCGAAGGCTCAGCGTGGCGATGAACTCGCGTTCGAGGGCCGTCCCATTTCGGTCCTGCAGGGCGGGAAGCTGGACAGCCCCTTCGAAGACGAACTGGCGGGTCACGTACTGCAGGCCCGGTGCGAGGAGCCACGTCGTCCCCCCCGAGTCGGGGTCGTCCTGTCCTTGAATCTCGTTTTTGCCCCGCCAGATCAGGTTCGTCTCCAGGTTGGCGTAGAAGAAGCCGAGGCCCCCGCCGCCCTCGTTCGTCCATAGCCGGTACTTCGACGCCACGTCCAGGCGCGCCTCGTCGCCGAACTCGAAACCGTTCGCTTCGGTGTTGGCCTGATAGACCGGCGACACGTCGACCTGCCACTGGAGCGTCTGCCAGGTGAAAACGAGTCCGGCGAACGGGTCCCACGAGCCGGAGCCGAGCTGGAGGGGTGGGGGCAGACGCCCCAGCTCGTCGGTCGCGTCGTCGGGGCCGGTCGGCATCTCGACGCCCGCCAGCGGCGCGAGGCGCTGGGTCTGCCCGGCCCGGTCGCGAGTCCAAACCGTGTAGCGGGCAAAGAGGCGCGCGTCCCCGATCCCCGTCGGGCCGCGCTCGACCCGCTCTCCCTTCCGGGGGCCCTGCGGGATCGTGGCGTCGAGGTTCTTGTCTAGAATCGGCAGGACGCCGAAGACGGCCCACTCCGACGTCAGTCCGTAGGCACCTACCACCGGGAAGGCATAGGCACTCACATCACGATCCGCTGGGCCGCTGCCAGTGGACCGAAGCACCTTCGACTGCACGCGGAACCGTCCGCGGTCGTCGGTGACGGGCAGGGCCGTGTTCGTCGTGATCTGCGCGGCGGCCGGGGCGGCCGTGAGCAGGAAGGCCAGCAGTCCACCGAGGGCGCTGTACGAGAGCCGGTGAGACAGAGGCATGGAGGACAATCAGGAAATTCTTGCAATAGCGAGGTCCGGGATCACGAAGACGGACTCTCGGAGGAGGTCCCGTCCGGAACCTCAATCTTTCGCGCCGTGAAGCCCGCTTTCTTCACCGCCTGCTGGATTTCGTCCTTCGTGAGAGTCTTCTCCTCCTTGAAGGCAAGAAGGACGCGCCCCTTCTCGAGCTGGACCTCCATCTTCCGGATGGCATCGAGTGTTTTCATTTTCTTCTCCAGCCCGTAGGCGCAGAAGGGACAGGCCAGGCCGTCGACGTAGACCTCAGCGTCGGGATCGTTGACGGTGTCGCCTCGCTCCTGGGCCTGCGCGATGGGCGCGAGCGCCATTCCGGCGAGGAGGAGAGCGAAGAAGACAGCGGTCGGCAGTCGGACAGTCATGGGAGGAACGAGTGCGTGAATGTGAGTCGTCGACGGTCAGGCAACGTCCGGTGCTCCGCGCAGCGGCGGACCCACGCTGCGAATCGTATTGGCAGAGGGCTCGCCGCGGCCCCAGGGGACGTTCAGGAAGACGATGGTGACGCTCGCTGTCATGGTTCCCATCACCCACCCCGGGTGGATGAGGCCCGTGGCGGCCGGCGAAACGCCGATGCCGTTGACGAGGAAGACCAGCGCCTCGTTCTGCTTCATCGTGCGGGAGCCCCATCGGCCAATGGCGTAGGCGTCCTCCGCGACGGCAACCTCGGCGTCTTGTCTTCAGGTCTTCAGGAGAAGCGTCGGCCGAGTGGCTGTCCGCCCCCGCTCCAGGACGTTGGTGACACGGAGGACAATCGATCTCGCTGAACGGTCGGGATGAATGTGCCAGCTTCTCTACGGACTGTAGGATAGTACAACGTTTCCACAGGTCGGGAATTCCGCACAAACTTCACGGCTTTTCCACGCTGCTCCGGATTGCGCTCCCAGAAGTGCTCTCTGCTGCCGGTCCGGAGCGTCCCCCAGAGGCGTCGATCCGGTTTCAGCGTCCTACCGTCGGCACATTTTTCTCCGGAGATCGACGTGCAGCGTTGGGTAGCATTTCGAGTCTGTGCGTTGGCCCCGATTTCGGGTCCTACCGATCGGCCGCCCGGACCCGAAACCGGCTGGGCCGCCTCCTCCGAACAGTCCCCGCCCCGGGGACTGTGGCGGGAGAATCTCCGGAAGAGGCGCGCTGCCCTGCGTCTTGGGCAGAGATTCCGTCGTCTACAGAAGGCCGGAGGGGGGCGGGAGCCGGTTGCGAACAGAGTGCCAGGGGGGAGGAACGAGCCCGACGGGAGGAAAAGTGACCGACACTGGGGGAAAGAACCGATCCATTGTGAGTTAGCAGGTGTCCTTTGGAATACACCCTGAAATTCACTTGAAAAAGTCCTGGCTCCCCCAAATCTTCAAACTGCGCCAAGATGCCGCTTTTTACATGCGGCCCCTCGGGCGTTCTGGCGATTCTCTTCGGGCATCCGGCCTGGTTTTAACGTCTCGTCTTGTCCCACGCCGGGTGTCTCCCTACATCTCATCTCATTGATGGATTGCACCTTACGGTGGGGGACATGGTGATGGCTGATCTGTCTGTCTCGATGTTCGGAAAGCTGCAAATCCGGCTCAACGGGGAACCGCTGGCGTGTTCGCTGTCACAGAAGGCACAGGAGCTCTTTGCGTACCTGTTGCTCCATCGTCGGCAGCATCCCCGCGAGAAATTGGCTACGCTCCTGTGGCCCCACGGGACGACGAAGCGCGCAAAGACGTACCTGCGCAAGGCGCTGTGGAAGCTGCGGCAGTCTATCGACCCCGACGACGCGGA
>CAZRPQ010000143.1:0-6193 GCA_964601725.1 uncultured Salinivenus sp.
CTCATGTGTGAACGTTCTACTTCTTCAGCATGACGGACCGCCTCGTCCGCACGAGCAAGTTCCTGAGCTACGTCCTCCGCCACAATCCTGACGCGCTTGGCCTCAAGCTCGATCCGGGCGGCTGGGCCGACGTGGACACGCTTCTCGACCGGGCCCGCGCGGAGGGACGGTCGATTGACCGGGCCCTGCTGGAGCGGGTCATTGCCCACGGCGAGAAGGAGCGATTCACCCTCAGCGAGGACGAGACGAAGATCCGCGCCAACTACGGCCACTCGATTGACGTGAACCTCGACCTTACGCCGACCCCGCCTCCAAAGCATTTGTACCACGGCACGGCCCGGCAGACCCTCCCCGCCATTCGAAACGAGGGACTGCGCCCCCAGTCGCGCCAGTACGTGCACCTGTCGAGCACCCGCGACGAAGCACGCCGCGTCGGCGGGCGCCACGGCCCCCCCGTAGTGCTGACCGTGGAGGCTCAGCCGCTCCACGAAACGGGACCCACCCTCTACCGGTCCACCGACGCGGTGTGGCTGACTGACCGGGTTCCCCCAAAATTCCTCCGGGCGCCGGACGACTGACGGACGGTCACGCGCTCTCTTCCCCGTCCGAGCCGTCGTCCGAGAGGGTGGCGTCGAGGGCATGGGCCTTCAGGGTCTCCAGGTCCAGCACCTCCAGCGCCGCCTCGTTTGTGGCCGCCAGCACGATGGGCGGGGCGACCCCCGCCTCGACCGCCTCCTGCCAGCGAGCCGCACAGAGGCACCAGCGGTCCCCCGGCTCCAGGCCCGGGAAATCCATCTCAGGGCGAGGGGTGATCAAGTCGTTGCCCTTCTGCTTCGTGAACGTCAAAAACGACTCCGTCATCTCGGCGCATACCACGTGGTTCCCCAGGTCGCGCGGGCCGGTCTGGCAGCGGCCGTCGCGGTAAAATCCAGTTTCGGGATCCGTCGAGCAGGCGCGGAGCGCGCCCCCGAGGACATTTTTCGGTTCTTGAGCCTCCATGGGAGAATCTGCTTGGGGCAAAATACAGCGAGCGTTCTGGACGCATTCGGACATGGATCTCAACGCGCTCCAGGGGGCAAGGTTTGGCCTTCCTCGGGCCCGCCGACAGTCTGGAGAGACTCGCCGGTCGGCACCGATCCATTTTCCGGTACATGAGAACGTTCGCAAACGCACTGCTTGCCGATTGCCTTCAGACTGCCCCGACCGATCGCGTGGAGGGCGTGGGAGTGAAGGGGGAGCGCATACACGTCTGCGAGTGTTGGGAGCCGTGTCGCTCGTGCTCCCGTGCTCCCACGCTCCCGCTCTCTCCGCCTCAATCGGCCTCTTCAATTCGGGCTGTCCCGACGACACCGATGGGACCGATAGGAATCGAGTCCCGACTCGCCCCTTTCCCCATTACCATTCCATGATTCGTGGACTACCATTCCATGATTTGTGGACCTGCGTTCGGATTTTGCATGCGCGCTGGTTAGGTTTCATCTTCTACGCGTCCCACGCTGCTCTCGCATCCATTTTGGTATCTCATGCCCAGCAAACCGCTTCGCATCGGGATCCTCACCGGCGGAGGCGATTGCCCCGGCATCAACGCCGCGCTCCGGGCCGTCACCAAAAGCCTCACCGTTGAGCACAACGCCGAGGCCATCGGCTTCCTCGACGGATTTCGGGGACTCGTTGAGCGCAACGTCGAGCCCCTCCACTACCGCGACGTGAGCGGCATCCTGACCCGTGGCGGGACCATCCTCGGCGCCAGCAACAAGGCCGACCCCTTCAGCTACCAGCCTCGGGGTGGGGCCAACGTCTCGGCCCAGGCCGTCAAAACCTACCGCAATCTCGACCTCGACGCCCTCGTGGCCATCGGGGGCGACGGCACGATGTCCATTGCCCACCGCCTCACCGACCTTGGCATCGACATCGTGGGAATCCCCAAGACGATCGACAACGACATCGTGGGCACCGATCGGACGTTCGGCTTCGACACGGCTGTCAGCATCGCCACGGAAGCCATCGACCGCATTCACACCACCGCCCAGAGCCATCACCGGGTCATGATCGTCGAGACGATGGGACGCTACTCGGGATGGATCGCGCTCCACGCGGGGGTGGCCAGCGGCTCCGACGTGATCCTCATCCCCGAGCTCGAATACGAGGTCGAGGAGGTCGCCCGCGTCTGCAGGGACCGGGAGCGAGGGGGCCAGCGCTTCACGATCATCGCCGTCGCTGAGGGCGCAAAGCGCAAGGACGGGGAGCACGTGGTGCAGGAGCAGAGGGAGGAATACACCGATTCGATTCGGCTCGGCGGCATCGGCCGCGTCCTCGCCGATCAGCTCCGGGAGCACCTCGACAGCAGCATCCGAACCACCGTTCTCGGCCACATGCAGCGGGGCGGCACGCCGACGGCGTACGACCGCAACCTCGCGACCGCCTTCGGCACGCGGGCCGCCGCGCTGGCCGCCGAGGGCACGACTGGGGTGATGGTGGCCGTGCAAAACGCCACGTTCACGAAGGTCCCGCTTGCGCAGGTGGCGGACAAAAACCGGACGGTGCCCCTGGACGATCCGCTCCTTGCGTCAGGGCTTGCCACTGGCATCTCGTTCGGCGTGGAAGATCCAGAAGTACCAGCGAAGGCCACTCCCGAACACTTCGCTTGAAGGGACTCTGGATCCCACTTTTCTCGGGATCTCGGTCGCTCGTCCCCTGTACGCTCCCTTGGCTCCCGTCCGACTCCCCATCGTGGAGCGACCGGGGTTTGGGTCCTGGACTCGTTCTGTCATCGCCCCTCGTCTTTCCCCCATGGATGACGCCCCTTCCATCGCCGACATCACGAGTGCTCTCGAAGGCTGGGCCCCGCTGGGCTCCGCACAGGACTACGACAACGTGGGCCTGCAGGTCGGCGACGCCGACCGATCGGTGACCTCCGCCGTTCTGGCCCTGGACGCAACCCCCGAGGTGCTGGACGAGGCCGAGGCGCACGACGCCGAGCTCGTCGTCACCCACCACCCTCTCCTCTTCCAGCCGCTCGATGGTGTGACGGCGGACGGGTACGTGTCCAACCTGGCCCTTCGGTTCGCGGAGGCGGGCATCGGGCTCTACAGCGCCCACACGAATCTCGACGCGGCCCCTGAGGGGGTGTCGTTTGCCCTCGCCGAGCGGCTGGGACTGACCGACGTCGGGTTCCTCGACGGGTTCGAGGACACGCTCTACAAGCTCGCGGTCTTCGTGCCCGAGGACGCGTTCGACACGGTGCGGCAGGCCCTCGCCGATGCGGGCGCCGGCCAGATCGGCGACTATGAGGCCTGCGCGTTCGCGACCGAGGGGACCGGCTTCTTCAAGCCCGGGACCGGCACCGATCCGCACATCGGAGACGCCGGGGGCGAGGTCGAGTCGGCCGCTGAGCGCAAGCTGGAGGTGGAGGTGGCGCGCTGGGACCTGGGCACCGTGATGGCCGCGCTGCAGGACGCTCATCCGTACGAGGAGGTGGCCTACGACCTCTATCCGGTAACACAGAAAAACTCGCGGGCCGGGCTCGGGGCCCTGGGTCATCTCGACGATCCGATGCCGCTCTCCGCGTTCCTCGACCGCGTGGCCACTCGTCTCGACGCCGGGAGCCTGCGCTACGCCGGGGACCCCGACGCGACGGTGGAGCGGGTGGCCGTCTGCGGCGGCGCCGGCAGCGACTTCATCGGCACGGCCCGCGGCGCCGGAGCCGACGCCTACGTGACCGCGGACGTCAAGTACCACGAGTTCTTTGACGTGCTCGACCGCGACGGGACGCCCCAGATGGCCCTCATCGACCCCGGGCACTACGAGACGGAGGCCCTCACCGAGGCCCTGCTCCGCGACGGGCTCCAGGAGCGCTTCCCGGAGGTGACCTGGCACCGCACCGCCACCACGACCAGCCCGATGCGCACGTTCGTTCCGCCCGGAGCTGATGGGAACGACTCCTGAGCAGTCGTGCCAGCGTCGGGGTCAAGGGCCGCCCCGGACGAAGTGTTTATGGCGTAGTGCGTATTGCGTAATTGCTCGGATGGGTGCCCGATTTTTGGACCATCCGGGCCGCTAATCTCTCCCGCCGTACGAAATACGCAATACGAAATACTCAGGAGTGCCCGCTCCGCCCCAACCGGGCTCTTTTCTTAACAGTTTAGCAACCTCCCTCCCGCTGTTTTTGCATGAAATGGAAGAAGTCCGAAACGAGGGTACGAACCTCTGCCTGCTCCGAAAGTAATTGTTGATTGCTGTTCATCCGCGTTCCCATGATTCACAAGAGCTAGTCCATGCCGACAGCCAAAAAGAAGAAGACGAGCGTCGAAGATCAGCTTCGTGCCCTGGTCCGGCTTCAACACATTGACAACCGGATCGACCAGATCCAGAAGCTCCGGGGCGACCTTCCGGAAGAAATTCGCGATCTCGAGGACGAGAAGTCCGGCCTCGAAACCCGGCTCGAGAACTACGAGGAAGAGGTTCAGGAGCAGAAAGTGGCCAAACGGCAGGCCGAACTCGACATTAAAGAGGCGGAAGGGCTCATCGACAAGTACGAAGAGCAGCAGCTCGAAGTCCGCAACAATCGAGAGTTCGATGCGCTCACGAAGGAGATTGAAGGCCAGGAAGAGCGCATCGCCGAGGCTGAGGAAACCATCGAGGAGGCCGAGGACACCATCGAGTCGAACGAGGCGTCCATCGAAGAGACCGAGGAACGCCTCGACGAACTCGACGAGGTGCTCGATGAGAAGCGCGAGGATCTCGAAGAGGTGGTCGAGGATACGGAAGACGAGGAAAAGACCCTCGAAGAGCTCCGCGAGGAGGCCGCCGAGAAAGTCGGGAGCCGATACCTCAAGGCCTACTCGAAGCTCCGCGATCGCCTCCGCGACGGCCGGGCCGTCGTGCCCCTCAAACGAGGCGCCGCCGCCGGATTCGCCGTCCCGCCCCAGCGACAGGTCGAAATCCGAAAGCGGAAGACGATCGTCGCCTGCGAGCACACTGGTCGCATCATCGTCGACCAGGACCTCTACAACGAGACGGTCGACGAGATGAAGCAGAAACTCGATCTGTAAGAGCGCAGCCGCCTGTCGAGGCCGCTGCGCTTTTTTGCATGGCCCCCGGCACGGGTCCACGAAGCCCAAACAGGACCTTTTC
Source organism: uncultured Salinivenus sp. (assembly GCA_964601725.1). Lineage (GTDB taxonomy): Bacteria > Bacteroidota > Rhodothermia > Rhodothermales > Salinibacteraceae > Salinibacter. The sequence continues at coordinate 5,134 of CAZRPQ010000143.1, forward strand.
TCCCCCGGCACGGTACAAGCAGGTAGTGTGCGGATCAGGGCATCGCTCCGTCGCATCCCGACTGTAGCCGGTCGGCGCGGCGGTGAGGAAAGTCCGAACACCACAGGGCACCGTGCTTCCCAACGGGAAGGCGTGCCGAAGGCTATCGGCACGACGGCACGTGCAACAGAGAGTAGTCCCATCCCGGAAGTCTTCGGGACAAGGGGTGCAAGGGTGCGGTAAGAGCGCACCGGCGTTCCGGGCGACCGGAGCGGCCATGCAAACCCCACGGGGTGAAAGGCCAAGCCGCACCGCGTCCCGACGCTTGTCGGGAGAGAGACGGCCCATCGAGTCGGTGCAGGTAGGCCGCTTGAGGCGGCCGGCGACGGCCGGCCCAGATAGATGATGGCCTCCCCGCCATCCCGGCACGGAACGGGATGCGGGCAGACCGAATTCGGCTTACAGATCCGCACGCTCCGCCCAAATACGAGCGGCAGTCCCGATGGCTAACCGGGACTGCCGCTTTTTTATTTGGACCCTCTGTATCTCCATGGGACCACAGCAGGGCACTCGCATCGTAGCGACGGTGACCTGCTCGCCCCGTTCTATCCGGGCAGAAATCCAGTGCCCCACCCCTCCTGAGCGCCGCGAGGCGACGCGACGTTCGCACTGCGGAGCAGTGAAGTGGGGTCAGAGTCGCCCCGGGCGAGGCGAGGAAGTATCCCGATAGCCGTCGAGGATGCGCCCATACCCCGTTCGCTCGTGCGGACCCGGCCCCTGTCCCATGAGCAGAGGCAGCGGAGCCTCCGTCGCTCGACAAGGCTTCAGAACCTGTTTTGCGAGCAGGTGAGAAGCCGAGACACAGTGGGCGACGCTGCAAAATGGTGCCCAAATGAGCCCTGTATACCGAAGGCTTTCGGTACGGGCGAACGCAGAAGCCATTTTGCGCTGGGAACGCAGTGACCAAGTCGTCCCCGGGCTGCACGAGATCCACGAAGTCGCAGCGCTGGGAACGTCGTGACCAAGTGCTCTTGGGGCGCGCTGGGAGCGCAGTGCTGGGAGCAAAGCGACCGAATGCTTT
>CAZRPQ010000144.1:0-6132 GCA_964601725.1 uncultured Salinivenus sp.
GGGACGACGAGGAGTACGAGTTGCAGCTGCCGGACGGCATGCGCCCCCCGGACCGAATGGCGGATCAGCCCATCTACCGGGAAAAGATTCAAAACGCCCTGCAACAGCTCGACGAGCCCTTTCGCGAAGTCGTCATCCTGCGCGACAGGCAGCAACTCAGCTACAAGGAGATCGCGGAGATCACGGACGCGCCGATCGGAACCGTGAAGAGCCGGATCCACCGGGGACGCGAACAGCTGAAGGAGCTGCTGGAAGAGGTCTATCCGTTTCAGTCCGGGAGCTGACCTCCCATTTTCAAGGGAACGGCACGAGGAAGAGGATCTGATCCCTCATTTCTAACGCGACCTCCTATGGAACGTACCAGAGCGGAGCTTCGTCTCCGCTCTGCTCGGCGCAGAGGGCAAGGGGGGACCAGTCGGTCGTTCGGCGGTACGCGTATAGGACGGGAACATACGCTGGAGGAGAGCGCGAGCGGGCCCGTGCGTCCTCACAGGCGGCGGAGGCGCACGTGGGCCGTGCAATCCGACGGACCGAGAATGCGTTTGGCCCGCGCCCGATACCAGCGCCACCGGCCATTTCCGGTCCGCAGGCGCAGGAGCCACCGCGCCCGCTGCTTGCGGCCGGAGGCCACCTGGGCCAGGTCCTGCATGACACGCCCCAGGTTTTGTCCGTGGACGTGCGAAAAGAAGAGCGGCTCGATGGAGGCGTCCGGTGGGTGCTCGAGGAGGCGACGCGCCCCCTCCGTGAGGTCCTGAATCGTGCCGTCCTCGCTCAGGAGCAGCATGGGCACGTAGGGGGGCACCTCCGAGGAGAGGGGCCCGGTGGTGCCGCCGTCTCTCTCGCGCTCGACCTCATCAGGCAGGAATGTCGTGACCGCCTTGCGTACGTCTCTCATCTGTGGTGCTCGTTTTTCGTCTGAAATGGCATGCGTGTAGTGGCGCGCCGGTCCCCGCAATCCGGAGCGAATTTGTTGTCCACTCTCAGCGGGCCGAAGCGGCCCCATTTGGGGACGCAGATGCCTCGCAGGTGCGCACGCCCCGCCGGGGCAGTCGGCCCGCCTGGCGCTGATGGAGCCGTTCGAGAACCTGGGTGGGCGTACTCTTTTCCGCGGCGATCATCGGGCCGCGACGGTGGATCCCTCTGTCGAAAGGGAGCGGCGCCCGAGCTCACGTTCGAGTTCGCCCAGGAGAAAGTCCCCGAGCGTCTGACCAAGGCCTGGCGCCCGCGAGAGCGCCGTGCCCGCCCCCGCGGGCAGGGCGAAGGTCACTCGGCGGGAGGGACCGTCCTCGATCTCACACTTCACGTCGTAGACATTGCCCCCGACGTGGCTTGCAGTGACGACCACACGCACCTGAACGAGATCGCGACATTCGATCCGAAGCCGCATCACCTCGCTCGCCGCGACTCGGTCGAGGCGGCGCAGTGTCACGTCCTTGTCGTAGCGCCGGGCGCACTGCCGCTGGATGGCGGTCTTCAGACTCTGGTAAATCACGTCGGCGATCCGGCGTGCGGAGGACGAAGGGGGCGAGGATCGAGACGCACGCGAAGATCGAGGGAGCGTAGTGGTAGACATGGCGAATACCTCAGGAGCAAGATGGACGTACAGTTTGGGCGTCCGCAAGAATCGGAGAGGGCCCCTTCAAGAGGCCGACGCTTCGAACGACACGGTAGGCCGGTCTGCCTCCCGGGACACGAGCCGCTCTACGGCCCGAGCCGTCTTTTCGAGGCGCTCCTTTTCGTCGCTGGTGAAGGATCCCCTGAATCGACAACTCATGGCGTTTCCCTCGTCGTTGTAGACGGGCGTGCGATGAGGAACTCCTCAGGGCCTGCAGACCCCTCCAATCGGCGCTTCCCTGCGAAGGGGACGCTGCGTCGCCGGGCCTGCACCGACCGTTTCCGCGTTGCACAGGCCCGCGCTTTCGCCCCCTCTCTTGGCGGTCATTAAAAAAGTGCTCGGCGGGGCTTGGGACTGTGCGTAAGGGTCCGATGAGCGGGTAAGCGGAGAGAGATTAATCGTGTGGGGGAATTTCGGACACTGCTGGAAATGTCTCTCAGTCGAAGGAGAAGCGCTCCTCCCCGCGATTCACATTGAGAATTTGCTATCGAAGAATTTAACGCTTTGGTTACAAATGATTCCGGTGACAGGGATTGGAAGCCAGCATCGTCGTTGGCAAAGAGTTAGGTCTTCAGCCGAGGGAAGGAACAGAGATCGTGGCTGTCGAGGGGCTGCCCGTCGTTTTCCGTGGTCTCGGTTGACGGAAGCAAAGAGCGAGTTCTCGGAACGCGTTCGATCCTTCTGTTCGATCAGGTAGCGTCGAGCTGAGGGGCGGGGGCGGCGTCCCCTCCGTTGCGATCGGATCTCCAGACTCTCACTCTCACCTCCGCTCTACTGCTGCCCCGATGAGCACGCCCGGCTCCCCCTCCACAGCCCCCAATTCGGCGTCCCCCGGCCCGGATCGTCCCCCGGACGGGCGGCGCACGCCCATCGCTGCGGTGGGCGCCTCGGCCGGCGGCCTGCAGGCATTGAAGACGTTCTTCGAGGCCCTTGTCCCCGATCCGGGCATGGCCTTCGTGGTGCTCATGCATCCCTCGCCCGAGCACGAGAGCAGCCTGTCGGAGATCATCGGGCAGTACACGACGCTCTCGGTGCAGACGCCGGAGGGGGGCACGACGCCGGAGGCGAACGTCGCCTACGTCCTGCCTCCCAAGAAGGAGCTCGGAATCGACGGGGGTCGGTTCCGGCTGGCCGATGCCGCGGGGCACGAGGATCAACCCACGGTCATTGACACGTTCTTCGGCGCGCTCGCCGCGGACCAGGGCGAGAACGCCATCGGCATTGTTCTCTCGGGCCCCGGCACCGACGGCACCCAGGGCCTGCGGGTCCTCAAGGAGGCGGGCGGCGTCACGATGGTGCAGGCCCCCGAGGAGGCCGTGCACGACGGCACGCCCCGCAGTGCGATGCCGACCAGCCTCGTAGACGTCGTGGCCCCCGCGGAACGGCTGGCCGCCCAGCTTTCCCAGTTTGGGGCGCATCCGGTGTCGGAATCGCGGTCCGAGGAGGCGGAGGTTCCCCCTGAAGAGGGAGAGTCGTCGGAGCACGTGGCGCAGCTGGAGGACGAGCTGGAGGCCTCCAACGAGGCGCTGCAGCGACGCGAGCAGTCGCTGCAGGTGCTGTCGAAGGCCGTCGAGGAGGCAAAGGAGGCGGTACTCATTACCGAGGCAACGCCTCTCGATGAGCCCGGCCCCCGCATCGTCTACGTCAACTCTGCGTTTGAGAAACAAACCGGCTACGCCGAGAGGGAGGTCCTCGGGACGACGCCCCGCATTCTCCAGGGGGCCGAGACGGACCGGGAGGTCCTGAACTCGCTCCGATCGGCCCTGGAGGCCGGAGAGGAGTGGGAGGGCGAAACGGTCAACTATCGAAAGGACGGCTCTCCGTACGTCGTGCAGTGGAACATTGCCCCCGTTCGGGGAGAGGACGGTTCGGTCGAGTACTGGGTCTCTGTCCAGCGGGACGTGACCGAGACGCGGCGGCGGGAGAGGGCGCTGCGGCGACAGAAGAACTTGCTGGAGCAGACCCAGCGGCTGGCCGGGGCGTGGGAGGTTGATCTGCGGTCGGGGGAGGTATCGTGGAGCGACGAGGTGTACCGGATCCACGAGGTCGAGCCCGGCGCTGAGATTGAGGTTAACGACCAAGTCGAGTTTTACGCGCCGGAGGCCCGGCCCAAGATTCGGGAGGCGTTCGAGCGCTGCGTCGACGAGGGGGAACCGTACGACCTGGAGCTTCCCCTCGACACGGCGACGGGCAACCGCCGCTGGGTGCGAACGGTCGGGGCCCCCGTTGAGAAGGAGAACGGTACGGTCATCAAGGTGGCGGGGGCCCTCCAGGACATCACCGAGCGCAAACAGGCCCTGCGGCAGGCGCGCGAAGAGCGCAACTTCGTGAATGCCTTGCTCAATACCGTCGGCGCGCTGGTGCTCGTCACGGACCGGGATGGGCGCATCGTGCGCTTCAACGAGGAGTGCGAGGCCGTGACCGGGTATTCGGCCGAGGCGGTCGTGGGGATCCCCTTCCTCGATCTGCTGGTCCCGCCCGACGAGCGCGACCAGGTGGCGGAGGAGTTTGCGAAACTCAAGAAGGGCGCCGAACCACGCTCGCACGAGAACCACTGGCAGACCAAAGACGGCGAGCGGCGACTGATCCGGTGGTCCAGCACCGTGCTCACCGGCGACGACGGGGACGTCGAGTACGTCGTCGGGACCGGAATCGACATTACCGAGCGCCGGCGACTGGAGCGAGAGGTCATCGCCGCCAGCGACGAGACCCGGCGCCAGATTGGGGAGGATCTGCATGACATGCTTGCCTCCCACCTCGCGGGCACGGCCATGATGGCCGACACGCTCGCCGAGAATCTAGGGGAGAAGAACTCCGGGGTCGCCGAGAAGATTCGGGAGATCACGGAACTGATTCGGGAGGCGGGCGAGCAGGCCCGGACCCTCTCGCACTCGCTCATGCCCCTGGAGGTAAAAAACGACGAGTTAGAGGACGGTCTACAGAAGCTCGCGGATCGCCAGGAGCAGATGGGAGAGTTTACCTGCACCTTCGGAGCGGATGAGTCCCTTCCGTCCCTCAGGGGCGAGGTCGCCTCCCACCTGTACCGAATCGTGTCGGAGGCCGTCGGCAACGCAGCGAAGCACGCCAATCCGGAGACGATCGAGATCCGACTCAGGAGGGCGGACGACAGGCTCGTGCTCACTGTGCGGGACGACGGCGTGGGAATTCCGGCGGAGTTGGAGACCACCGACGGGCTCGGGCTCCACACGATGAAGTACCGGGCCGAGCTGATTGGGGCCACGCTCGACGTTGGGCCCGCGGCCGAGGGCGGAACGGTCGTGCGGTGCCGCCTCCCACTGACGGCCCTCTCTGAACCCGACGAAACGCCGGAGCCCGTGGCCCCTGCGTAGGCCGGAGCAACACTCATTCTCCGTTCTGCAGCATCCGACAAGCGCGATACAAAACGATGGCCCACCAAATTTACATCGTCGAAGATCATCCTGTGATGCGTCAGGGATACGCTGCGCTGGTGGAGGCCGAGATGGGGCTGGAGATCTGCGGCCAAACCGGGTCGGCGCCGGAGGCCCACCAGGAGATTCCCGACGCAGAGCCCGACCTCGCAATCGTTGACCTCTCTCTTCAGGAGGGCAGCGGCCTGGAGCTCGTCAAAGATCTCCAGGAATTGTGCCCCGATCTGTCGATTCTCGTCGTGTCGGTGCACGACGAAGAGCTCTACGCCGAGCGGGTGCTTCAGGCCGGAGCGTCGGGATACCTCCAGAAGAGCGTCCCCGCCGAAAAGGTGGCCACGGCGATCCATCGGATCCTGGAGGGCGGACTGTTTTTCGAGGAGGAGCTCAAGGAGCAGATGCTCTTTCGCCACCACGGGGGCGACTCGAAAACGGCCCAGCCGATGCTCGAAAACCTGAGCGACCGGGAACTGGAGGTGTTCGAGTACATGGGGCAGGGACTTACCTCCAGCGAGATCGCCGAGGAGCTCAATCTGAGCCCGAAGACGGTCGATACGTACCGGAGCCGGGCGAAGGAAAAACTTGGCCTGGGGTCGAACGCCGAGTTGCGGCGGCGTGCCGTCGTGTGGCTGGAGATGGACGAGTCCTGATGGTGTCGGCCGTGACGTAGCGAACGACAGAATGGGCCGAGGCACTCCGCGACTCCGCGTAGGAGACGGACCGACAAGGAGACCGGACGCAGGACTCAGCGGCGGCGCGCGTCGCGGGGCGACACAGATCGCGCGTGGGTCAGACCCGCGGACCGCTCCGACGGCCCGAACACCCGGAGGTCGACTCGAGACCTGCCCCCTCGGTCTCCCCCTCCCGGCTGCTCGCTCGGGGATGACGAAACGCCCTGCGGCGGGCGAATGTCACTGGAGGCGCCGTTCGCTCGGCCCGGGAATCCGCCCTCGGCAGGGGCACAACGTTTTCCCCTCGCCCTAGTCGGCAAATCTCCCACACCAGCCCCCGGAATTTTTCTACGGTAGAGGTGCGTCGCCGGGGGTATGTTTTCTGTGGCCGTCAGAAGCTGTTTGGTGGATGGATATTCAGCCGAGACACAGCGGGCGA
>CAZRPQ010000145.1:0-6108 GCA_964601725.1 uncultured Salinivenus sp.
GCTCGTCGGTCGCTCAGAATGACTTTCGATTAACGTATTTGTGCTGATCTACTTACTACGTGACGGACCACCTCGGGTCGGTGCGCGTGGTGCTGAACGGTACGACAGCGAACAGCACTGGCAAAAACCAGTCCCGAACGCAGTTACGGGTCGGACCCGCTGTCCTCGCAAGAGAGTGGTTCGTCGCGCTCCAGGATCAGATGTTGATCGGCTGGCCGTACGCCTCCCGCGTGGCCTCCATCACCGCCTCCGAGAGGGTGGGATGCGGGTGCATCGACTCCATAATTTCGAAGCCGGTCGTTTCGAGCTTCCGGGACGCAACCACTTCGGCAATGAGCTCGGTGGCGTTGTGCCCGATCATGTGGCACCCCAGGAATTCACCGTACTTGTCATCGTAGATCGTCTTCACGAAGCCCTCCTGGTGGCCCAGCGCGGCGGCCTTGCCGTTGGCCTTGAAGGGGAATTTGCCGACCTTCACGTCGTAGCCTTCTTCCTTCGCCTCCTCTTCCGTGTAGCCCACCGACGCGATCTGCGGCTGGCAGTACGTGCACGCCGGAATGTCGGTTTTGTCGATGGGCCGCACGTCGTGCCCGGCAATCTTCTCGACGCAGAGGATCCCTTCGTGACTGGCCTTGTGGGCGAGCCAGGGAAGGCCTGTCACGTCGCCGATGGCGTATACACCGTCCACGTTGGTGCGGTAATAGTCGTCGACTACAATATCGTTGCCGTCCGTTTCGACGCCGACCTCTTCGAGCCCAATGTCCTCAACGTTGCCCACGACGCCGACGGCGGAGAGGACCTGGTCGCACTCGATATGCTCGGTGCCGTCGTCGGTTTCAACCTCCACCTGAAGCGGCTCCTGGTCCTTGTCCACGCCCTGCACGTTCGCACCCGTCATCACGTCGATGCCGGCCTTCTTGTAGGTCTTCTCGAGCTCCTTCGACACGTCTTTGTCCTCAGCGGGCACCATGCGGTCCTCCACCTCGATGATGGTCACGTCCGTGCCCATGTGGTGATAGAAGTAGCCGAACTCGACGCCGATGGCCCCGGCCCCCACGACCACCATCGAGTCGGGCTGCTCGGTCTGGAGCATGGCCCCTTCGTAGCTGACCACGTCCTCGCCGTCGATGGGGAGGAAGGGAAGCTCGTTGGGGCGTGCGCCGGTAGCCAAGATGACGTGCTCGGCCGTGACGGTGCGCTCCTCCCCCACCTCATCCCCGTCCATGTTGACGGACGGCTCGATCTCGACAGTGTCCGCGGCGGTGAGGCGGCCGTGCCCCCGCAGCACGTCGATGTCGTTCTTCTTCATCAGGAACTGCACGCCCTGATTCATTTGGTTGGCCGCCCCGCGGCTGCGCTCGATGACCTTCGGAAAGTTGACCGACACCGACCCGTCCAGCTCCAGGCCGAAGTCGTCGAGGTGCGTGGCCTCCGACATCACTTCGGCGCTTTTAAGGAGGGCCTTCGTCGGGATGCAGCCGATGTTCAGGCAGACGCCTCCCAGCTTATCTTTCTCGACGATGGCCGTGTCCATCCCGAGCTGGGAGGCGCGAATGGCCGTCTCGTATCCGCCGGGGCCGCTGCCGACGATGACGCAATCGTAATCGGTAGCCATAGGAAGAGGAAAGGAAAATCAATGAGTACAACGAGGAAGTTCTACGCCGAAATCCAAGATACGCCCCACCTTTCAGCAACCCCAAACCACCGTCTCCCGTGGGCCGAAAGGTTTCTGTGAATCCGACTGACGGGACCGGAGGGGGGGAACGGTCAGCGAGACGAAAGCCAGCGGGACGGATCGACGAACTCGCTGTTGGAGCGGTTGACGACCCCGAAAAAGAGGCTTGCGCCGCGGGGCTCGTTCTCGGTGCCGGCCCGGCCGAGCACCTGTCCCGCTTCGATGCGCTGATCCTCGGCGATGGAAAGGCTCGAAAAGTTGCTGTAGACGGAGAGATACTCTCCGTGTCGAATGACGACGTAGGTGCCGTAGCCGGGCACAAAGTCGATCCCGGTCACAGTGCCGTCGAAGATGGCGCGGACGGGGCTTTTCGGGGTCGTGGCAATCAGGATTCCCGGGTGGTAGGTCGAGGTGCCATGGACGGGATCCACCTGGTCCCCAAAGTCGACGGTAACGGCCCCCTCTACCGGCCACGGAAGGGATCCCCGATTTTTTCGGAAGGAGGCGGAAAGCTTAGCCGAGACCTCTGGTCGCTGGGGGGGTGCCGCAGCGTCCGTGTCTCCTTGCTCGGCACGGGCCACGAGCTTCTGGATCCGCCGTTCGAGCTCTTGGGCCTGTCGTTGCTTTTCCTCGATTTCTTTTTGGAGCTCCGAGCGCCGGGCGCGGAGGGTCTCAATGACCTCCCGCCGGTCCCGTTCGAGGGCTCTCAGGTTTTCGCGCTCGGTGCGCGCTTCGGCGAGGAGTTGGCGGGTCTCGGCCCGCTTCTCGGCCAGCTCTTCGCGGGAGCTCCGCACCTCCTGGGCGGCCCTCTGGATGGCATTGCGCTGGGTGCGACGATCGGAGGCAAATCGCCGGAGGTACCGGGCCCGAACCAGCATCTGGTTGATGGAGCGGGAAGCGAGAAGGAGGGCAATGTCGTGGAGGCGGCCGTACTTGTACGCGTGTACGAGACGGCGCCGGTATTCCTCCCGGAGCGTGCCGAGCCGCTGCTGGAGGGTGGACAGCGTGTCGCGGAGCTGGGTCCGCTCCCGCTCCAGCTGTGTGAGGCGGGTTTGATACGTCGAGACGAGCTTTTCTCGGAGGGCGATCTCTCGCTGGAGCGACTTCAGCTTTTTCTGCGTTGCTTGCTCGGCCTCCCGGGTGTCTTGAAGACGCCCCTTCTCGCGCTGGATTTGCTTCTCAAGCTGCTCCAATCGCTTCTCCGTCGACTCTCGCCGGGCCTGCGTGTCCTGGCCGCGGGCCGGAGGGGCCAAAATGAGGGCAGCCAGAAGCCCGACCACCAGGGCTCCGTTCCAATGAAACCAACCGTCCCTGGCAACCTTGGTGAGCTTCCTCGAAATCTGCATGCGAGGACCGACCAGAGTAGGTGCTTTGTGCAGGACGAGCGGGCGAAACGGCCTTCCAGGGCCGCCGACTAGCGAAGGGGCCTGCGGGGCACCTGGGACGGCACGTCCAGGGCAAACGAAAGATCCGATGGATTGAGGCTCATCTCCTGGTACCTCACCACGGCCCGAAGGTCGGCGGATGGCTGCTGGAAGATGAGACGGCCGGGAAGCACGAGACCTTCGACCGGCCTGAACTCCGAAAACAGTCGTTTCCCTACGACCGTGCCGGTCGGGGACCTCTGTTCGTACCGTACGACTCGCCATCGGGTCGGGTCCACCGTGTAGCGCTCCCGGTCGGTGGAGTCCGAAACGTAGTACAGGGAGCTATCGGCCTGGAGGGACCCTGAGGTCGTGGGATCCGGGGCGACGAGACCGAGCATATTTTCGAAAAACTGGTCGGACGACACCGGCGCAGGGAAAATCTCCTGAACGGCCTGCACCGGCCCCACGCGCAGCACCGCCTTGCGGGTGTCGTAGAAAAATACGCTGTCGCGTGTGAGCAGCAGCCGTCCCCCCTCGACCCCGAACAGGCTGAAGCGCATGAAGAGGGAATCGGCCCGCCGGTGCCGCACGACGGCGTTGAAGGACCGGTTCTGGTCGGGGGACTGCACCGTGACGCGTGCCTTCGCGGTGTACGAGCGGAGAGTGTCGGTCGGCCCCACAATCTGACGGTAAATTTGGTCGACCGAGTGGTCGGGAAAGCGGGCGGGCAGCGTGGTGGTCTTCGCCGTGGGGGCAGAGCTCCCGCAACTCATCAGCAGGAGAGCGGTGGCGATCGCCAGGAGGAGCAGTTGCGGCGTGGAGGGCGAAGACGTTGACGTCAAGACGAAAGCCTGGAGCTTGTGCGAAAGACACAGAGAAGGATCTCCTTACGCCCGGGCCCGAGGAGGGAGGCGGTAGGGCTACGAGGTAGGGACCTCGTCAAGTTTCTCCCGGAGCGACGTGCGGTCCGGGGCTCGGTCCAGTGCTTTTTGCCAGTACTTCCGGGCCGTTGCGTCGTTGCCCATCGCGTGGTGCACGTCGCCAAAGTGTTCGAGGATCCGGGGCGACGGCGGACCTGCATCGAGGGCCTTTTGGAGCTGGCGACGGGCCGCCTCCAGGTTGTCGCGCTGAAAGTACACCCACCCGAGGGTGTCGAGATATACGGGATTCTCCGGGGACTGGTCGACGGCGCGGCGCGCGGCTTCGAGAGCTCGGTCCAGGTGCGTGGCGCGGAGTGCGAGGCTGTAGGCATAAGTGCGCAGGACCTCTGGGTGATCGGGGGCCGTGGAGCGGGCGGTTTCGAACGCTGCGTCGGCGTCCTCGGGACGATCGAGCTGCGTGTAGGCGAGCCCGAGCCCAGCGCGAAGGGAGGCGGTCTCAGCGGGGCTGGAGGTCCCGTCGCCTTGGAGGCTGAGGGCGTGTTGGAAATGGTCGACGGCACGCTTTGGGTCTCCCGATCGCAGACGAGCGAACGCAGCCGTTTGGGCCAGCGGGAAGTGCCCCGGAAAGAGCAGGAGCCCCTCCTCGGCGATGGACGCGGCCTTCTCAAAGCGATTGGACTTCAGGTACGCGTCTGCGGCCTGTGCCCATCGTCCAGCGTCGCGGGGGTTTTCCTCCAACACCCGTTCCAGGATCTGCCCGGCCTTCCGGTATTTGCCGGCCTGCTGGCGAATTTGGGCGAGCAAGGTCCGGGCGGCGACGTGGGCGGGGGCACGATCGAGGGCTTTTCGCAGCAGATCCTCGGCCTTGTGCAGGCGGGTGGAGTCGGGAGCCGGGGAGGAGGTCGCTGCGTCGAACGCCGACTTCGCGCGCTGCACGAGTTGGTCTGCCGAGAGGGACGAGGGATCCCCCGAGGGCTCGGGGGGAGTGTCGGGACGGGCTGCAGTTTCACGACCCGTCTTCCGGGAAAGCTGCCGCACCTGTCGCTGAAGGGTCGCGTCGTCGGGCCGCTGCTCGGCCAGCGGGGCCAACAGGTCGAGGGCCTTTTCGGGGCGGTCCTCGTCGGCGTAGTGCTCACCCAGAAGACGGCGATACTTGCGGCTATTAGGGCGGCGTTCGACGAGGGTCTGGAGCGTTTCTGTAATCCCTCTAGAATTGCCGGTCTTTCGATAGAGCGTGAGCATCCGCTGGTACACGGGCACCGACGGGTGCGCGGTCTGCTCCAGCAGTGTGCGGTACGTGTCGAGAGCGGCCGTCGGGCGGCCCAGCGTCACCTGAAGGTCGGCCAGGGCCCGGTACGCAGACGGGTGCTCTGGAAAGCGGGCTACCAGATCCTTGTACGTCTGGAGAGCATCCTGGGGCTGACCCGCCTGTCGCTGCAGTTCGGCCAGTCGGCGATGGTAACGGGGGGGCCCGTTCCCGTGCTTGCGGGCCTGCCGTGCGTAGAAGAGAGCCGTCGCGTAGTCCCCCTGAGCTTCGTGGGCGTCGGCGAGGGCCTGCAGGAGGGCGGGGGCCCTGGGCGCGCGGTCGAGAGCGCTCTCAAGGTACAAGATGGCCTCCTCGTAGTCCCCCAGTTGGGCCTCAGTGGTTCCTTTCAGCAGATACTTCTGAACGCGCGGGTCGTTCGTAGTGTCAGTGGGGGCCGACGGGGAGCGAGATCCCGCGACGCTCTCCGAGGGCACGCCTCCCGCAACGAGAAGTGCGCACAGGAGGACAGCGCCACCGCGTCGGACCAACCAGAGCGGCGTCGAGCGCAATACAGTCACCGAGGACAGCTTGACCTGTGGTACGAGTGTGGAGGGCCGATTAAGACGACGAGCATCTTTTGACCGAGTCCCACATTCAGACGCATGGGCGGCTTGCGTGGTTCATTCCGATTTGATAATGACCGTGAACTGTTTCTACATTACTTCTTACCTTCGGTAGGCTGTAAACGGTCTCGGAATCAGCCCCGGTTGGTTCCCGAGGGTCTTGGGACCGACAATGGACACCGGGACAGGGAAGTCCACACCATGCTCTCGCAGAATATCATTTCATTCTTATGGGTGAACACAACGTACGCCGGGATGTCGAGCCCTCGGTGCTCCGCGAGTTTACGAATCATCTGATGCGCGACGTTCGCGCCCT
>CAZRPQ010000146.1:0-6101 GCA_964601725.1 uncultured Salinivenus sp.
CCGACGGGACGGTCTGGACCTACGACATTAACGGCACGACCAACTACTCCCCCGAGGTTGAAGAGAAGCACGGCCTCTGCGGCATGGCCGCCGTCGCCGACCTCCTCCACCGCGAACTGGACGCCCAGGCCGCGATCCCCTCCTGATCGCCCGCGACGTTGAGGATCTCCGGGAGCGCCGCGCCGAGAAGGGCCACGACCCGGCCAGATCGTGGAGAAGCTGCCTACGCCAACGTGGGGCTCGGTCTGGTGCTTTTGCAGTGCAGCCCCAGGCTCGAAGAGGTGCGGCGCATCGGGCGCGACGTGATTCCGCGATTGGCGCCAATGCTGGCGTGATCCGGAGGACGCGCCTCTGCGGGCGATTGCCTTCCGCTCAACGCGGTGGAGGGGACCCGTGAAGGCGGAACCGGGAGTGCATACCGATCCGTGCAGAAATTCCTAAACTTTATTCCAGGATCTAACGGTGAGCGTCCCGCCGGGACGCCTCAACGCCTTTAAGAACTTCCTCACGCATCGGTAAACCGGAGCGGCAGGAAATGCGAGGAAGGGCTATACGTCGTCGCGCTGCAGCACGTCCACCCCCAGGCGGTCCTGCAGCTCTTCGACGCGACTGCGACTCACGCTGAGTCGAGTGCCGTCATTGAGTTGGACGGCGTAGTCGCCGCCACCTCCACGCAGGATGAGTTCAATCTCGTCGAGCCGAACGATGGCCGACCGGTGCACCCGCACGAATTCGTCGGGATCGAGGCGAGCCGCGAGCGTTTTCATCCGCTCCCGGATGACGTACGTGTCCTCCCCCGTGTGCAACTCGGCGTAGGAGCCGTCGGCGGTGATGTGGGTGAGATCGTCGACGGACACGATGCGCGCTTTGCCCCGTCCCTGCACCGCGACCCGCTCCAGGTAGGGCTCCTCGCGGGTCCTTTCTTCGTCGAGCAGCGAGGGGTCCCGTTCTTGGAGAAGGCGAAGGAGGCGGTCCGAAATGGCCCCTTCCTCCTGGCTGGCGATCTGCTCACGGGCCCGCTGCAAGGCCTGCTCGAAGCGCTCGTCGTCGAACGGCTTGAGCAGATAGTCCACCGCCGCCAGGTCAAACGCCTTGATCGCGTACTGGTCGTAGGCCGTGACGAACACGGTCACGGGCATCTGGTCCTGCCCAAGTTCCTCGATCACGTCGATGCCGCTCATGCCGGGCATCTGCACGTCGAGGAAGACGAGGTCGGGGTCCTGCTCCCGGATCGCCTCGACCGCCTCGGGGCCGTCCTCGGCGTCGCCCACGATCGTCACGCCGGGGGCCTCGTCGAGCAGCTCGTGGAGCCGTTCGCGGGCCAGCGGCTCGTCGTCCACGATGAGCGCGCGAATGGGAGAGGCGTCGTTGGGCATGGCGGGGGGCACGGTAGGCGCAAAGCGACGATCAGTTGGCGTCTACTGCGGGGACCGATGCGGTGAGGGTCTGGGCGCTCGAGGCCGTGTAGAGGGACGTGCTCGTGTGGTATGGAAGGTGGAGCACGGCGCGCGTGCCCCCTTCCTCCATCGATTCAAGACGCAAGGCCTGGTCCTCTCCGTACAATTCGCGGAGACGAGCGCGCACGTTGCGCAGGCCCAGCCCCCCCTCCTGCGCCTCCGGCAGGCCGGGCCCGTTGTCCGTCACCGACAGCACGAGCGTGTCGTCTTCCCGGCAGCCGCACACCTCAATGCGTCCCATCCCGCGCACCTGACTGGCCCCGTGCTTGATGGCGTTCTCGACGAGGGGCTGCAGGATGAGGTTTGGCACCTGGGCGTCGTACAGGTCGGGGGACACGTGAACCTCCGTGTCGAGCCGGCCCTGAAAGCGGATCGACTGGATCTCGAAGTAGTCGTCGAGGAATTCGAGTTCCTGAGAAAGAGGCACCTCCTGGGGCGCCTCCTCGTCGAGCACGTGGCGCAACAGCTCACTGAGCCGCGCGATCATGCGGCGCACGCCGGCGGGGTCGCGGTCCACGAGTGTGCTCACGGCGTGCAGCGTATTAAACAAAAAATGAGGGTTGAGTTGCATGCGGAGAGCCTCTAGGCGGGCCGCCGTGAGTTGAGTTTCGAGCGCTTCGGTTCGCTGCTCGAGCCGTTCGGCCTCCTCCTGCCGCGCTTTCTGCTGAAAGTAGTAGCTTCGGGCAAAGCCGGCCATGAGGACGATTAGGGAGATGATCAGCTCGTCCATGAACCAGAGGCGCTGGATCTGGTCGATGGGACCCACCGGGGAGTCATCAGGGGACACGAGCATGGCGGCCAGCGGGTCCTCGCTCACGTCGATACTGATGGCGATCGTGAGGGTGACCGCGGTGTGGAGGGCCACGTTTCGGGCGGTCGTCAGCCAGGAGGAGAGCTCGGTCTCGACGACAGGGAAGGCTCCAGTGAGACGAAGGATAAAGGGAGTCGCGACGGCCCAGAGGGTATACTCGACCAAATCTTGAGTCATCGCGTCCCAATTCAGTCCGGCCGCTCCGTCTTCGAGCGCGCCTTGCCCGACTGAGAGCAGTGCCAGGATTCCCCAAAAGGCAATGATGAGGCCCCACTCCAGACGATTTGGCCACAGTGAGGAGCGAGGAGTGTCCATGGGGAGGAATGGTGCGGGAGAAAGAGGCGAGAGGAACCTCGGGGGGATGCGTCGGCGATCCTCGATGGCCGTCGGGATACGTCCTCCTTCCGATCGGGACGCAGCCCGGAGAAAACGAGCGGGGTCGGGGGCTGATCCCGATGGGGACGCGGCATCCGGGCGCACACGCCGGGTCACGTTGGAAGGATGAGGGGGGATCTCGATCCCCTTCCCGCCACGAGGTGCACGTCGACGTCGCGGGTCGCACGGAT
The DNA here is from genome assembly GCA_964601725.1 of uncultured Salinivenus sp. Classification (GTDB taxonomy): domain Bacteria; phylum Bacteroidota; class Rhodothermia; order Rhodothermales; family Salinibacteraceae; genus Salinibacter. The sequence goes on from CAZRPQ010000146.1 coordinate 2,835, forward strand.
TCGTGGCGGAGCCTGGGCAGAGGGGGAGTAGGAGCAACGCCCTCTGTCCTCTACGATGCCTGCCTGCGGGGTCTACACTCTGCCAGAAGAGAAGGTTGCGCTACCGGTAGTCCCTGCGGCCACGCCCGCCCCGGTCCTCGCTCGGCCCCGACCCGAAACTGTACTGGAAGGTCAGGGAGAATTCTCGGCTCCCCCACTGAGAGGTCGATTCCTGGTAGATGTCCTGATCCCGGTACCACATGTTCATCTTCGTGTCGTTCAGGAGGTCGTCGACCCGGAGCGTGAGACTTCCGTCCCCCCCGAACAGCTGTTGCTGGAGCGCCAGTTCCGTGCTCGTGAAGCGGTCGATCTGTCCCTGCGGCGGAATGTCGCGGGCGGGCCGGTAGAACTGGCTGAGCTCCAGTTGCAGGCCGTCGCGGAGCTTCGCCTGAAGGCTCCCCCGGCCTGAAAACAAGATCGCGTCCTGGCTGAGGTCGGTGGTGAGGTTGGAGCCGTCGGTGACCGAGCGGTAGGCATTCCCGCTGATCGTGCCCTCCAGGCGGTCGCCGAGGTTGAGCGTCGTAACCAGCTCGGTGCCGTAGGAGGTGTTGGTGGACAGGTTTTCGGCGCGTCGCACAATTATGGTCTCGCCGTTTTCGTTGGTCTCCTGCCGACGCACCTCCTCAATTTCATTGACCGTGTGTCGGAGGTACGGGGTGACCGAAACGGAGGCCATGCTCCACCGCTGGGTCAGGCTCAGCTCGAAGGAGTGGATGTATTCGGGATCGAGCCCCGGATTGCCCTCTTCCCGGAAGGTGGGGTTTTCGTTGTCCTCTATGGGGTTGATGTCCCAAAGGCTGGGTCGGTCCACGCGCTTGCTGTAGGAGAGGCGGGCCTGCCGCTTCTGGTTGGGCTTGTACGTAATGAAGGCGCTGGGGTAGAGGCTCACGTAGGAGCTATTTGCGACTTCGCCTTCGCTGGAGAGGTCAAAGGTGGTGTTCACGGTCTCGGCCCGCAGGCCGGCCTCCAACTGAATGTCCCCGACGCTCCTGCTCAACGTGCCGTAGGCCGCGTGGATCAGCTCGTCGAACGTGAAGACCGTCGTTCGTCCCTCGTAGGTTTGGTCATTGTCGAGCCGGCGCAGGGTGCCCTTGTAGCCGGTTTCGAGGGAGAATGAGCCGAGGGGCCGCGAGTAGTCGATCTCCAGGGAGCCGTCCTGCTCGTCCTCATTCACGATGTCCAGTTCCTGGGACCGGGGATCGGGGTTCTGCTCGCCGTTCTCGACCCCGTAGACGTTGTAGGTGCCGTCCTCGGTCTCGAAGTCCCGGTCGTACCGCACCTGGGCCTCCAGGCTGTGGTCCTCGGAGAAGTCGTGACTGAAGTCGAGCCGTCCGTCCACGTTCTCGTCGGAGGACGAGTTGTCCAGGATGCGGACGTAGTGGTCCTGCAGGTTGTTGGGCGTGCGTTCGCTGAGGTACTCCCAGTACTCGCTGCGCCCGCTCTCCTCGTCGCGGCGGAGGCTGAGACTCGTTTCGAGCCCAAGCGAGGTGCTTTCGGCGAAGTTATAGTCGACCTCGGTGCGGACGGAGTGCGACCGATCCTGCTCTTCTTCGCGCCCGGTTTGGTCGACCCACGTGTTCGCTCCGTTCTCGTCGAGCTGCTCGACGAGGCGGGAGTCGGTGTCCTCTTCGTTGTCGCGGCGGTAGGAGTAGGTGCCCACGACGCGCCACCCGCCGGTCTGCACGCCCACGTTCGCCGAGCCACTGCCCCCGTACCGACTGTTGGCGTCTCGCTCGCTCCCGAGCGTAAATCCGCCGTTCCATTTCGCCTCCAGGTCGCGGCTGAGCACGATGTTGATGATGCCGGACGTGCCTTCCGGCTCGTACTTGGCCGACGGGTTCGGGATGACCTCGACCCGCTCCACGGCGTCCGCCGACAGGCTCTCCAGGTAGCTGACGAGGCTCTGGCCCTGCAGCGAGGCCGGATCGCCGTTGATCTGGAGCGAGACGCTCTCGTTGCCGCGGTAGCTGATGCTTCCGTCCAGGTCAATCCGGATCGACGGGAGGTCTTCGAGCACCGTGCGGGCCGATCCCCCGGCGCTGAGGGCGCGGTCGGACGTGTTGTAGACGTTGCGATCCGTCTCCATCCGTGCTGCTGGGCGGTCGGCAGTGACCTCCACCTCTTCCTGCTGCCTCGTCTTGCGGGGAAGCCGGATGGTGCCGAGGTCGCCCTCGCCCGCCGCCTGGACGGGGCGCGTGTTGGGGAAGCGCTGCGTGGCGTACCCGACGAAGCTGATGCGGAGGACGTACGCGTCGAGCGGGACGTCCGTGAACGAGAAGCGGCCGTCGGGGCCGGTCACGGTGCCCGTGACGAGTGTGGAGTCGCCCTCGGCCCGGTTCCACAGCGCGACGGTGGCGTCGGGCAGGGGCTTCTCGGAGTCGGCATCGATGACGCGCCCCGACAGGGATCCCGCAGGCCCGTCCTGCCCCTGTGCCCAAGTGGGCACCGCGCCGCCCAGGAAAACGCTGAGGAGGGCCAGACCGAGCGCCTCGATCAGCCAGGAACGAGCAGTGCTGTGAAACCGAGCCATGCGCATGGAGCCGTACGTGCGATCAGATAGGGAGTCTGTCGGGGGAGTGCGTCCCTTCGCATGGGGGCAGGGATCGGGAAGATTCGGGTCGTTCCACGAAGTGCACCTGCGCGATGCGGCCTGCACGTCTGCTCTGCGTCGGCGTCATGAGTTACACCTCACCGAAACGAGTTGCACGGCGGCCGCTGAAGACTTCGTGCGTCGGAGCTGGAGGCGAAACGTTCGGCGGTGCGCGCGTTCAACCCCGACCATAGCGGTCGGCTGCCGGCACCCGCTTCTCAACTGACCGCGAACGCCTGTACGAATTGGAACGCCTATGCACCCATCGGCCCTTCGCCGCGGAAGTACCCTCGTTCTTCTGGGCCTGTTTCTGGTCACCGGGTGCCTGCCGTACAGCTGTCAGCGCCAGGCCAACGAGGCCCTCTACCCGAGCGATTCCCTCTCGCGACGCGTGGCCCAGAACGTCCCGGCCGACACCCTCGATTCGCTGTGGGGCTCCGCGGGCACGAAGGCCCATCCCCTGAGGCACCCGCGCACGGTCCGGTTCGTGGACGACAGCCTCCTCGCCGTGAGCGACGTCGAGCGGAACAGCCTGTTTCGCTTCGCGGCCGACGGGCGCCTGGTGCGCGAGGCAGGCGACGAGGGGTTCCGCACGCCGTACCTCATCGGCACGCGGGGGGACCGCGAGAGTCCCGATT
>CAZRPQ010000147.1:0-6044 GCA_964601725.1 uncultured Salinivenus sp.
ACAATGAGCAAATGAACATTGCCATTGTAGGGCCGATGCATCCGTACCGGGGCGGCATTGCCCACTTTCTCGAGAAGATGGAGGAGGGGTTGCGGGCGCGCGGACACGAGACGGTGCCGGTAACCTTTACCCGCCAGTACCCGGAGCTCCTCTTTCCCGGAAAAACCCAGTACGTAGAGGGGGCGGAGACGACCGAGGAGGACCCGGTTCGGCTGCTCGACACCCTGAACCCCTGGACCTGGTACCGGACCGCCCGCTACCTGGCGAGGCAGTCGCCCGACGTCGTGGTCTTCAAGTACTGGATGTCGTTTTTCGCCCCGGCGTTCGGGCTCATTGCCCGGTACCTGCGGCGCAAAGGCGTGCGGGTGGTGTCGGTCGTCGACAATGCCCTTCCCCACGAGCGCCGGCCTGGGGACAAGCTCCTCGGCCGGTTCTTTCTGCGATCCTGCGACGGGCTCATCGTCATGTCCGACGAGGTGGAAGAGGACATCCACCGCCTCGGCGTCGAACGGCCCATCCGACGGATGAATCATCCCATCTACAACACGTTCGGGGATCCGCTCCCTCGGGCCGAGGCTCGGGCCGAGCTCGATCTGCCCGAGGAGGCACCGACGCTGCTGTTCTTTGGGTTCATCCGGCGATACAAGGGGCTGCACCTGCTGCTCACGGCCCTTCCCCAGATTGCAGAGCATCTGCCCGAAGTCCGGCTGGTGGTGGCGGGGGAGTTTTACGACGAGAAGGCTTTTTACCAGAACATTATCGAGAATCACCAGCTTGACCCGTACCTTCGCCTTCACGACGGATATGTCTCGGACGACGAGGTGGCCACGTATTTCTCGGCGGCCGACGTGGTGGTTCAGCCGTACGTGTCGGCGACGCAGAGTGGCGTGGCCAAGATTGCGTACCACTTCGAGCGCCCCCTCATCATGACCGACGTAGGGGGGCTCGCGGAAATGATGCCCCACGGCGAGGCGGGATTGGTCGTGCCCCCTGAGGACCCGGACGCGCTGGCCGAGGCCGTGTGTCGGTTTTTTGAGGACGACCTCCAGGCGAAGCTGACGGAAGGGGTTCGCCGGGAGAAGGAGAAGTATTCGTGGGATCCGCTCTACGACGCGATCGAGCGTTTAGGGGTGGAGGGTTGAGCGTTATGGGGAGGCGACGTTCTGATCGAGACGTGATTACCGGTTCTTTTCTGATTTGCGAATACTGGGGCGTCTGGCTGGGAAGAATGCAGAGACGTGCGTACTCCCAGATACTCCGATGGGGGGCAGATACTCCCGATGGGGGGCTGGTCGAGGGAAGGAAAAGCAATCGAACTCTCACGATTTTTTACCGGTCGGTATGCTCCCTGTCGTGATTCTGTGTGGAGGACTGGGGACGCGCCTGCGCCCCATTACCGAAGACTGCCCCAAGCCCCTCGTGCCGGTCGGCGACCGCCCTTTTTTGGCCCACCTGCTGGAACGGCTCGACGGGGAGGGCGTCTCCGAGGTTATCCTCAGCACGGGCCATCTCGGGGAGCAGATCGAGGCGTTCGTCGAGCGGACCGACTGGTCCTTCTCCGTTCGGTGCGTGCAGGAGGAGGAGCCCCTCGGGACCGGCGGCGCCCTCCGGTACGTGGCGGAGGAGGGGGGGCTGGAGGCATTTCTCGCTATGAATGGCGACACGCTCTTCAGTGGATCGGTAGACCGCCTGGTCGAATGGCACGAGGAGCGGGCCCGCGCCGCCTCGATGGCTCTGGTCGAGACCGATCGCCCCGACCGCTACGGGCGAGTGCGGGTTGAGGCCGACACCGGACGGATCACTGGGTTTGAGGAGAAACAGTCGGGGGGGAACGGACCAGTGTGGATCAACGCGGGGGCGTACGTCCTGGAACCGGACGTGTGGTCCTCGATTGAGCCGGGGCGGAAGGTGTCGCTGGAGCGAGAGGTCTTTCCGAGATGGGTGGGCCAGGGGCTCTACGGGTGTCGCTTCCCCGACGCCGATTTTCTCGACATTGGAACTCCCGATGATTATCGCAAAGCAGAGGCATGGCTGAATCAGCATCCCCCCAGCAGCTCGTAGACGACCGGACCGCGGCCCGAGAGAACGGGCGCACTGTTATCCGGGCCCGGGCGCCCCTCCGCATCAGCTTCGGCGGGGGGGGTACCGACGTGCCCCCCTACGTCAACGAGCGGGGCGGCCTGGTGCTCAACGCCACCATCAACCGGTACGCCTACGTGACGATCATCCCGAACGATCGCGATGAGATCACCATGCGGTCGCTCGACTACGAGGAGGAGCTCTCCTACTCGCTGGAAAACGGGATGCCGGAGGACGCCCACCAGATGAAGCTGGCCCGAGGCGTCGTCGACCGGTTCGACATCGACGAGCGCGGGCAGGGATTCGACCTGTACACCCACGCGGACTGTCCGCCCGGCTCGGGGCTGGGCTCCTCCTCGACGATGGTGGTGGCCCTCATCGGGGCCTTCGACGCGTGGCTGCAGCTCGGCCTGGATCCCTACGAGACCGCCCGGCTCGCCTACGAGATCGAGCGCATCGACCTGGACATCGAGGGCGGGAAGCAAGACCAGTACGCAGCCACCTTCGGCGGTTTCAACTACATGGAGTTCCGCGACGACGTGGCCCTGATCAATCCGCTGCGCATTCCGGAGGACGGGGTGGCGGAGCTGGAATACGCCCTCGTGATGGCCTACACCGGTCAGAGCCGCTACTCCTCCGACATCATCGAGGATCAGATCGACAACTACGAGGAGCAGGAAACGACCGCCATCGAGGCGATGGATCGGACCCGCGAGCTCGCCACCGAGATGAAACGGGTGATCCTGAAGGGACGCTTCTACGAGTTCGGGAAGCTCCTGCACAAGGCGTGGGAGGTGAAGAAGCAGATGGCGTCAAAGATCACCAATCCCGCCATCGACGACATGTACGACGCTGCCCGGGAGGCCGGGGCCATGGGCGGCAAAATCTCTGGGGCCGGGGGCGGCGGATTCATGTTCTGCTTTACGGAATTTGACCGACAGCACGCCGTAAAGGCGGCCCTCGAAGAACACGGCGCCGACGTCGTGGACTTCGGGTTTACCGATCGGGGCCTTCAGGCCTGGACGCGGACGTTGCGGTGAGGGACGGTGCTTCAATTCGAGCCGATGCGCCAAGTCCTGGACAGGGAGCCCTTTCTGATGGAGGAGGTCATGAGTCGATGAGTCAGGAGGGACGCTCGTTCGGATCTAGCGAATCGGCGTGATTCTCGGAAACGAGTCGTACCATGAGTGCGATGATGGAGTGGTTGGACGAGCAGGTGGACGAAAGCGTGCAGGTCCACGAGGCCGTGCGGGATCGGCTTTCGGTGATCAGGGAAGTGGCCGACGCGGTCATCGAGACGTTTCGGGCGGACGGGCGGGTGTTTTTCTTTGGCAACGGGGGCAGCGCGGCCGACGCCCAGCACTGGGCCGCTGAGCTGTCCGGTCGGTTCTACCGCGATCGCCCGTCGCTGCCCGCGATCGCCCTCACCACCAACAGCTCGGCGGTGACGGCCATCGCGAACGACGACGGGTACGAGGAGGTGTTCGTCCGACAACTCGCCGGGCAGGCCCGGGCGGGCGACGTGGCCGTCGGCATCTCGACGAGCGGCAACTCGGCCAATGTCGTTCGGGCCCTTCGCTACGGGCAGGAGAACGACCTCGTCACGGTGGGCCTGACGAGCGAGAGCGAGGGAGACATGGACCCCTTCTGTGAGCACCGAATCGCGATTCCCTCGACGGACGTGGCCCGCATTCAGGAGGGGCATCTGCTCTGCGGACACCTGCTCTGTGCGCTGGTCGAACGAGTGCTCTTTGGGAACGGACAGACCTCAGTTTCGACATGACCGACAAGGGCCAACCGGCCGCCTTTCTGGACCGCGACGGGACATTGAATGTGGAGGTGAACTACCTGCACCGAATCGAGAACTTTGAGTGGGTGCCGGGGGCCCCCGAGGCCATCAAGCGTCTCAACGAACTTGGACTTCCGGTGCTGGTCGTGACCAACCAGGCCGGGGTGGCCCACGGCCATTTTCCGGAGGAGCAGATCGAGCGGCTCCACACCTTCATGCAAGAGGAGCTCGCGGAGATCGGGGCCAGAATCGACGCCTTCTACTACTGTCCCTACCATCCGGAGGGCGAGGTTGAGAAATACCGGAAGCAGAGTGCCTGCCGGAAGCCCAATCCGGGCATGTTCGAGCAGGCCGTTGGGGAGTGGACGGTCGAGCCGACCCGCTCGTTCGTGGTGGGCGACAAGAATTCTGACCTCATTCCGGGGAATGCCCTGGGAATGACGACGCTGCGGGTGCGGACTGGGCACGACAACCAGGACGAAGACGACACGGTGCCCGATCACGTCGTGCCCCACGTTCAGGCGGCCGTCGACGTCATTGAGCGCTCCTACGAAGAGACGCGTGTGGAAAGAGAGGGGTAATGGGGGCCGTCCCTCTGTTGAGCGTCCAACCGAGGAGAGGTCTTTCGGGCCGTGCGGCGCGCCTGCAGTCGCGAAATTTTGTGTAGTTTTGGCGAGGATTGAGGGGCGGGAACAGGCCGTCGTATCATTTCTGTCGGTCCTTCTTTAGAATGAGTCCAAATAAGACCGCGTCTGCAACCCCCGAGCTGCCCAATGACTCAGTTCCTCCGCTTGAGCCTCGCATTCCTTCTGGTCGTCTCGCTCCTCGGCTGCGGGGGGGAGCAGGACGAACTCGTCATCTACTCGGGCCGCAGCAAGCCGCTCGTCGACTCACTGGTGCAGCTCTACCAGCAGCGGGCCGACGTGCCGGTGCGGGTGAAGTACGGCACCGACGCCCAGTTGCTGTCTGCGCTCCAGGAGGAGGGCGACCAGACGCCGGCCGACGTGTTCTGGGCCAACACGACCGGCGCGCTCGGCAACGCCGTCAACAACGACCTGCTGGCGGCCCTGCCCGACACCCTCGCAAACCGACCCGCGCGCTTCGTCCCATCGAACCAGCGGTGGATCCCCGTCACCACTCGCTTCCGCGTGCTCGCCTACAACCGCGACGCGGTGAGCCCGGAGGCCCTGCCGGCGTCGGTGCTCGACCTGCCCGAGCACACTCAGTTCGAGGGCCGCGTCGGGTGGACGCCCGCGTACTCCAGCTTCCAGGACTTCGTGACGGCCCTCCGCGCAACGACCAGCCGCGACACGGCGCGCACCTGGCTGAACGGGATGCAGACCCTGAATCCGAAGGCGTGGGCCTCCAACACGCCGATGGTGCGGGCGCTGGAGGCGGGCGAGATTGACGTGGCGCTGACGAACCACTACTACGTGCTGCGCCTCAAGTATGGGGGCGCCGAGGGCGAGTACGAGGGCGAAGAAGAGGGCGAGGAGCACGAAGAGGAGGAAGAGGAAGACGCCGCCCCCCGCGCCTCTGCGCCCGTCGAGATGTATCACTTCGAGGACGGCGACCTCGGCAATCTTGCGCTCGTGACGGGGGCCGGGGCCCTGCAGGCCAGCGATCAGCCCGACGCCGCCCGCCGCTTCCTGCGGTTCCTGCTGTCGGAGGAGGCCCAGTCTTTCGCTGCCACGCAGGTCAACGAGTATCCCGTGGTGCCGGGCACGCCGGTGCCGGACTACATGATGGCGGCGGAGGCGGCCCTGAAGTTGAGTCCGGAGTTTGATCTGCAGCGGCTGCAGGAGATGGATCCCACCCTCGAGCTGCTGCGGGACGTGGGCGCCCTTTAGGGGTGGACGCGTGGAGGGGTGGACGTGTGGAGGTGAGAGGATCTTTTGCTCCGGAAAACGTCCATGCCTCCGCACGTCCATGCTTCCACACTGCAGTAGCAAGAAGAGGGAGTCGTCTTCGTTCATGGAGGGCAACGTCGAATGAGTGTATCTCGCACCCTGCACACGATCCGCCGCCGGTGGTACGTGGCACTCCCCGTGGCGGTGGTGATCGGGGGCGTCCTGATTCCGCTGGTATACCTGCTGCTTCGCGCCCTCCAGGCCGATCCGCAGACGCTGTGGGACCTGGTGGTGCGATGGCGCACCGTGCGGCTGCTGGGCAACAC